>DASUFF010000050.1:0-22341 GCA_036274695.1 bacterium
GGTTCGTCTTCGGCGATCAGGATTTTCATAGGTCCATTTATAAAGGATCGGAAGCGCCCGTTCCAAGAGGGGATTTCGAGATGAGCGCTTTTTAATGAATTCCTCAGGAAGGCTTTAGGGAGCGTCCTTAAAACGGCTTGCGAAAGGTGGTGATTTCATGAAAAAAGCGTCCCTCATCGTTCTGACGGCGGCCGCGTTGTTTGCGGCGGGAGCGGCCGGAGCCGCGGAGCAGGCGAATCCTCCTGCCGCGCAGCCGGCGCATCCCCCGGCACCCAAGAGCAGCACGGCCGTTCAGACCTGCAAAGATCAGGGAAAGACGGGCAAGGAATTGAACGACTGCGTCCGCGAAGAGCGCAAGAAGGAGCGCGAAGCGCGGCACGAAGCGCAGGCGGCGGATAAGCAGCACGCGAGTGCCGCTCCGACCGAAGGCGCACAGCCGATCAAATAAGTGTCTCATAGAGGCCCCCGTTCCTAACCCCCCGATCGAATGAGGAACGGGGGCCTTTATTATGAGCGAATCGACCCATCCCTTCGGCGCCACGCGCACCGACCGTTTTTTCATCGTTTACACGAAGTTCTTGAACAAGTTCCGCTGGCCTCTGGCCGTCTTCTTCGTCCTGCTCTTCGCCGGTTCCATCCTGGTCGCCAAGCACCTGAAGCTGAAGAGCGATTTCAAGGAGCTCCTGCCGGACACCTTTCAGAGCGTCGTCGACTTGAACCGCATCGTCGACCGCGTGGGCGGGACGGGCACGCTGATCGTCGCCGTGGAAGGCGACGACCAGGCCGCCATGATCCGCTTCACCGAGGATTTGGTCGCGAAGCTCAAGGCCGCGCCTCCGGGCTTCGTCAACCGGGTCGAGTACAACATCGCCGACACGAAGAACTTTTTCGAGAAGAACAAGTACCTCTACATGGACCTGGAGGATTTAGGCGAGATCAAGGACCGGCTGGACCACAGCATCCAGCAGAAGAAGCTGGAGAAGGCCGGCCTGTACCTCGATTTCCAGACGAAGGAGGAATCGCAATTCACCACCAAGGATCTTGAGGACAAGTACAAGGCCAAGGCGGGCAATTATCAGGATTACACCGACGGCTATTTCTTCGGCGAGAACGGCCGCATCATGGCCGTCATCATTCATCCCCCGAGCAGCGCGACGGGCATCGATTTTTCCCGCAAGCTCGTGGCCCAGGTCGATAAAATCGTCTCCGAGATGCATCCCGAGACCTATCATCCCTCCATCAAGGTCGGGATGACGGGCAAGTACCGCCGCATCCTCTTCGAATACCAGACGCTCATCGACGACATCGTCAGCACGGCCCTGCTCTGCGTGATCTTGGTCTTCCTCTGCGTACTGGCCTACTACCGCAAGTTCCGCATGGTGGTCCTGATGACCTGGGCGGCCTTCTGCGGCATCGCCTGGACCTTCGCCGTCACGTACTGGCACATCGGCTACCTCACGACGCAGACGGCGTTCCTTGGCTCCATCATCGTCGGCAACGGCATCAACTATTCGCTGGTGAAGCTCGCGCGCTATCAAGAGGAGCGTGAGAAGGGCGTCGATCCCCTGCACGCCCTCATGGTCGCCTCCGCCGCGACGTTCCCTGGCACCGTGGCCTCCAGCGTCACCACCAGCGCGGGGTTCGGCGTCCTCATCATGACCCAGATCAAGGGCTTCTCGCACTTCGGCTTCATCGGGGGACTGGGCATGTTCCTCTGCATGGTGGCGAGCTACACGGTGCTCCCCGTGTTCATGCTGATCTCCGAGGAGATCTGGCCCATCATCGGCAAGTCCGGGAAGATCAAATTCGACTTCTCGCTCATGGCGCCCCTGGCCAACCATCTGGTCCCCTGGTCCAGGCGCATCGTCACCGTCGGCACGGTCTTGGTGGGGGTCTGCATCCCCTTGATCCTCTGGTACATCCCCCGCTCGCTGGAATACGACTTCAGCAAGCTGCGCGTGAAGATCAAGGGCCAAGCGGTCTCGGAAGAGGCGGCTTTGAACGAACGAGTGAAGAAGATCTTCGGCGGGACGCTCTCGCCGGTGGTCTTGGTCGTCGACCGCCTCGATCAGGTCAAGCCCCTCTGCGACGAGATCAGCCGCAAGAACCAGTTGGACCCGCCGGAGCACCAGGTGGCCGGCTCCTGCAAGTCGATCTTTTCCTACCTGCCGGGCACCTCGGAGGTTCAGGACCAGAAGCTGGCGAAGCTGACCGAGATCCGAAAGCTGCTCGACGATCCGTCGCTCACCTTCTTGAACGAGGACCAAAAAAAGAAGGTGGAGGAATTCAAGACGCAGTTCACCGGACGCAAGATCCTGCTGGAAGACCTTCCCGTGAGCATCGTCGACAACTTCCGGGAGAAGAACGGCGACGTGGGCAAGATCGTCTTCGTCACGTCCACCGACAAGGCGCCTCTCTGGAACGGCAAGAACCTGATCCGCTTCTCCGACATGATCCGAACGAACAAGCTGGCCGACGGAGAGGTCGTCACCGGGTCCGGAGAATCGGTCATCTTCGCCGACATCCTCAGGGCGGTGGCCCATGACGGTCCTCGGGCGATCTTGTGGGCCTTCCTGTCGATCTGCGTGATCGTGGCCTTCATCTATCAGGACAAGTACGGGACGCTCTACATCCTGGCGAACTTGGTGATCGGCGCGATCGGCATGGGCGGGCTGATGGCGCTCCTCCGCATCAAGATCAACTTCTTCAACTTCATCGCCATCCCGACCACCTTCGGCATCGGCGTCGATTACGGCTGCCACGCCTACCAGCGCTATCGTTTGGAAGGGCGGGGTTCGATGCCCAAGGTGATCAAGACCACCGGCGGGGCCGTCGCGCTGTGTTCGGTGACGACGGTGATCGGTTATCTCACGTTGATCATCGCCAAGAATCAGGCCCTGGTTTCCTTCGGGTGGGTGTCGATCCTGGGGGAAATTACCTGCCTGGCGTCGGCCCTGTTGCTCATGCCTTCGATCGTCATTTTTCTGGAAAAGAGGCGCGCGCCCAAACTCGCGGCCGTCAGCTCAAGTGCTTCGTAAGGAAGTCGATCATCTTCCGTAACTTCGGCGTGTAGGGCGGGTAGAAGAATTTAAGCGTGTCGATCGCGCCCTGACGGAGCACCGCCCTCTCGTGCGAGAAGGTTTTGAAGCCGAAGTAGCCGTGGTAATTCCCCATCCCGCTCATGCCCACGCCGCCGAAGGGAAGGTTCGGATTGGCCAGGTGCACGGCCAGGCTGTTCACGCAGCTCCCTCCGGCGGTGGTGTTTTTCAAAATTTCTTCCGTGTGCGCGCGGTCGTTGGAGAAGACGTAGAGGGCCAGCGGCTTTTCGCGGGACCGGATCAGCGCGATGGCCTCGTCCAAGTTCCGGTAGGTCAAGATGGGGAGGATGGGCCCGAAGATCTCCTCGCGCATGATCGCCGTCTCGGGCGTGACGTTGGTCAATAGCGTAGGCGGCAGGAAGCGGGCGTCGCCGTTCAAGCCCTGAAGGCCGCCGATCTCGACTTTCGCGCCCTGTTTGATCGATTCGTCCAGGACCTTCTGTAGGCCTTGGCCGTGCTGCTCGCTCACCAGGCGGCAGTAATCTTCGCTCTTGGCCTGGGCCGCCGGCGTGTCGCCGTAGCGCGAGGCGACGGCCTTCTTCGCTTCTTCCACGAACTCCTTGGCCTTGCTCTCGTGGATTAAGAGATAATCCGGCGCCACGCAGGTCTGCCCGGCGTTGATGAACTTCGCCCACATCACGCGCGAGGCCGTTTTCTTGATGTCCGCCGTCTCGTCCACCACCACCGGGGACTTTCCGCCCAGCTCCAACGTGACCGGCGCCAGGTGCTTGGCCGCGGCGGTCATGATTTTTTTGCCGACGTTCGGGCTGCCGGTGAAGAAGATGTGGTCGAAGGGGTATTCGAGCAGGGCGTCGGCCACCGTGTGATCGCCTTCGACGACGGCGATTTCGTCTTCCGGAAAAACTTCGGCCATCAGCTTTTTCAAAAATCGCGCCGTGTTCGGCGTCTTGTTGGAGGGCTTGAGCAAGACGACGTTGCCGGCGGAGACCGCCGCCACCACCGGCGAGACGGCTAGCTGGAAGGGATAATTCCACGGCGAAAGGATCAGCACCACGCCCTTGGGCTCGCAGCGGATCTCGCTGGAGGTGCCGAAGAGCGTCATCGGCGTCTTCACCTTCTTAGGCTTCATCCACTTGGCCAAATGTTTGATTGCGTCGTTGATCTCGGCGATCACCAGATGCGTCTCGGTCAAATCGGTCTCGGCGGGATTTTTTCGAAAATCGTCGTGGATGGCCTTGTGCAGGTCCTTCTGCATCGCGAAGATCGCCTCGCGCAGCTTTTTCAGCTTCACCACGCGCTCGGCGGCCGAGGTCTTGGCGATGCGCCACCGGTTGTCGCGCAGGCGGCGGTAGAGGGCGTCGAGATCGGCCGCGGTCTCAGCCGAGCTGGGCTTGGAGTTTTTTGACGCTGGCAACATAGTTCTTCATCGCCTCCTCTTCGGACGTGCCTTTAAGGGCGGACCAGGCCTGGTATTTCGCCTTCGCCTTGAAATCGAGGAGTCCCGGCTTGGGACCCGCCACGTCGCCAACGGTCGCCTGTTTGTAGAGGCCGTAGAGGTTGAGCAGTTCCTTGTCCGAAGGACGTTTGGAGAGCTTTTGGACGTCCTTTGCGGCCTTCTGGAAATCGGATTTGAGCGCCATGAATCGTCTATACCATGCGCGGAAAAGGCAGGCGAGCCGGATTTGGCTGTGTTAGGGGAAAAGGATGAACCCGCCGGGAATCCTTGCCAAATCCAGCCGCATCGTCGTCACGTGCGCCAAGCGGCTGTCACCGTTTTTGCAAAATGAAATCGAGGCCTTGGGTTTTAAGGTCGATCGCGCCTTTCCGACGGGCGTGGCCCTGCACGGCACGTTCAACGACGCCATCCGTCTGAATCTTTCTTTGAGGTGCGCGAGTCAGGTTCTCTTTTCGCTCAAGGAATTCCCCGCCGACCATCCGGACCGCGTTTATTCCACCTTGGTGTCTTTACCCTGGGAAGAACTCCTCCCGAAGGACGGTTATTTTTCGGTCACCAGCGCGGTCAATCATCCGACCGTCAACAACAACCTCTTCATGAACGTAAAGGTGAAGGACGCCGTCGCCGACCGCCTGAGAAACAAAACGGGGACGCGTCCCGATTCCGGACCGGAACTGACCGGCGCCGTCATTCATCTGTTTTGGCAGGAGGGAAGGGCGGAGATCTTCATCGACACGTCGGGGGAAACGTTGGCCAAGCACGGATATCGCAAAAACCCCGGGGCCGCGCCGATGATGGAAACCTTGGCCGCCGCGACCTTGCTGGCGACGAAGTGGGACCGGAAATCCCCCTTCGTCAATCCCATGTGCGGCGCCGGGACGATCGCCATCGAAGCGGCCTTGCTGGCGACGGAGCGCCGGCCGGGGCTCCTGCGCAAGAATTATGCCTTCCAGCACGTGAACGGGTACGACCCGAAGGTCTACGAACGCGAAGCCGCCAAGCTGAAGGAGCGCGTCCGCGAAGTGCCGGGGCTTAAGATCGTCGCCACCGACTTGAACCCCGAGGCCGTCCGCATCGCCAAGGCCAACGCCGAGGCGGCGGGCGTCGCCGCGATGATCGCATTCGACGTCTGCGATTTCGCGGAGACGCCGATCCCGGAAAAAACCGGAGTGGTTTACTTGAATCCCGAATACGGAGAACGCTTGGGCGAGTTGCAGGAGTTGGAAGGCGTTTACGCCCGCATCGGCGATTTCCTGAAAAAGAAATGCCAGGGCGCCATGGGCTACGTCTTCACCGGCAATATGGACCTGGCCAAGAAGATCGGGCTGAAGGCCAGCCGCCGCATCGAATTTTACGCCGCCAAGATCGACAGCCGCCTGCTCGAGTACGAGATGTACGCCGGGACCAAGAGGGAATTCTGATGGCGATCAAGCGCACGCTGAAGGTGATCGGGAACGCCACGAAGGCCGGCTTCCAATGGCCGGATTGGTCGGGGCCGCTGAAGAAAGTGAAAGAGGAGCTGCGGGAGCTGGAGGGCGAAATCCGGAGACGCGCCCGAAACAAAGAAAAGATCTCGGAGGAGATCGGCGATCTGCTCTTCTCCGTCTGCAACCTGGCCACACGGTTCGATCTCGATCCGGAAAAATCGCTTCACGCCACGTTGAAAAAGTTCGAGACCCGTTTCCGCTTTGTGGAGAGGGAATTGAAGAAGAAGGGAAAGACCCCGGAGCAATCGAACCTGAAGGAAATGAGCGCCCTGTGGGAGAAGGTGAAGCGCGCTATGTCCCGCCGATGACCGCCAGCAATTCCTCTCCGAACGAGGCGCACTTCCGGTCGCCCATGCCGAAGACGTCCGACAATTCCTCCAGCGTGCGCGGCTTCTTGGCGCAGAGGTCGTCGATGGTCCGGTCCCAGAAGAGGGTGTAGGGCGGCACGCCCTTCTTGCGGGCCGTCTCGGCTCGCCAGCGGCGGATGGATTCCCAGAGCTCGGTGCGCTCGCCCGCGAATCCTTCCGGCGTTTCTGAAAATTCGCCGCGTCTCCGCTCGCGGCGGGGCTTCCGGTTCATGATCTCTTCGTAAAGTCGCTTGGGCAGGACCGCTTCCTTCTGATCCTTCATGACGGCGACACCGTCGGCCGTCAGCGAGATCGTCGGGTACTTGAAACCGTTCTGCTGGATGTAGCCCTGACGGATCAGGAGGTCGACCAATCCCATCAACTCCGGCCGGCGCTTGTGGGCGAGCAGCCCGTACGTCGACAGCTGATCATGCCGGTAGGACTGCCCGCGCTCGCTGGTCTTTCCCAGCAGGCAATCCACCAAAACGCCCTTGCCGAAGGTCGCCGCTCCGAAGCGGGCGAGGCCGGAGAGGACGATCCGGATGTCTTTCTTAAGTTCCTCGGAGATCTCGAAGGTCTCGGTCTCCTGGCAGTTGTCGCAGGCGCCGCAACCGTCGGGCAGTTTTTCATTGTCGCCGAAATAGTCCATGAGCGCCGCCTGGCGGCAGGCCGACCCGTGGGCGTAGCGTTGCATGAGCTTCAGCTTGTCCTCGCGGTTCTTCAGCCACGCCGCGCGGCGGTTCTCCGGGACGGCGTCGATGGATTGCTGGATGAAGAAGTCCTGCAGGCCGGCGTCGTCGCCGCCGAAAAACAGAAGACATTGCGCCTCGCGCCCGTCGCGGCCCGCGCGGCCGGCTTCTTGATAATAGGCCTCGAGGCTGCCGGGCATCTGCGCATGCGCCACCAACCGCACGTCCGGCCGGTCCACGCCCATGCCGAAGGCGTTCGTGGCGACGATGACCACCCGCGCGTCGTCCTGAAAATGCCGGTGGCTCTCCTGCCTTTCCGAAGGATCCAGACCCGCATGGTAGGGATAGGCGGGAACGCGGTGCGCGCGCAGTTCCTCCGTTAGGGCGTCGACCACCTTGCGCGTGCCGCAATAAATCACCGCGGCGCCTTCGGGCAGGCTCTCCACCAGGCGCGTGATTTCGGCGAAGCGGGCCTTCTTGCCGCCCTCCATCTTGGAACGGAATTTCAAGTTGGGGCGGTAGAATCCGTGGACGCGGACCAGGGGATTCTTCAGATCGAGGGAGCTGACGATCTCCCGTTGGACTTCGGGCGTGGCCGTCGCCGTGACGGCGATGACCGGACAACCCAGCTCCCGCTTGATCCTTCCTAAGTCCCGATACTCTTCCCGGAAATCATGACCCCATTGGGCGATGCAATGCGCCTCGTCGACCGCGACATAATCCGGCCGGTGTTTTTTCAAAAATTGGAAAAAATCCGGCATCGCTATTCGTTCGGGAGACACATAGTAGAGGTTCAACCGCCCCGACGCCCAGAGATCGAGGGCGTTTTCTTCATCCGGATCCTCGTTCCATGTGTCCGAATTTCCGGAATTGGTGGTCGCGGCGGAGATTCTTAAAAATTTAAGCTTCGCCACCTGATCGTTCATCAGGCTGATCAGAGGGGAGACGACCACGCAGCGTTTTCCGGCGGCGACGGCGGGGAGTTGGTAGCAGAGCGACTTGCCGGAGCCGGTGGCCATGACGGCCAGGACGTCCCGGCCCTCCAAGACGGCGCGGACGATCTCCTCCTGCCCGTGGCGGAAGTCGTCGAGTCCGAAAACGGCGTGCAGGTTTTGTCGAAGGTTCAAGGACGACATGTCGGCCCTTCCACTATAAGTCTTCGGCCAGGACGATGATTTTATCGTCCGCGGAGAACGTCAGGGTTGCGGATTTTTTCGGATTCACCTTCACCCCGAAGGCGTTTTCCGGGTCGTCCATTTGGGAAACCAATCGATAGCCGATGGCGGTTTCTCCATACCGTTTCGCGGATTCGAGGACGGTATAGAAGTCGACCGGCGTGCCGGGCTTCACGTAGCGGGAGGCGGGTTTGAGGTAAATCTCGGAACCTTCCGGATCGAACAGATCGTTGAAGACGGCCTCGAGTTTTTCGTTCTCGGAGAGCTGGGAGAGCATCAGGGCCACCATCTTGTCGCTAACGATGAAGTCGTCGGCGTTGGTCACCTGCGCCAGCTCGCGGTTGCGGACGTCCTGCATCTCGCTCGTGATGGTGAAGCGCTTTCCGCTCTTGGCCGCCATGTCGCGGAGGTGGAGGAGGGTGACCAGCGTGCAGGCGTCCGCGCTTTGCGCGTCCATCGCGTCCGAATAGCTCAAGGTGATGATGTGCTCGTAATCGCCCACCTTCAGGGCGTCCAAAGACGCGCGGTCTTCGGTGTCGCAGAAGCGGTGCGCGACCTTCAGATTTTTCCGTTTCCGTTCGCAGAAGGCAGGCACGCCGTTCAAATGGATCTCCGGACCGGCGATGGTGACTTCCGAGCCCGGAGCGGCGTAGTCGTCCAGGCCGTCGACGATGGCCTCGCCCCGCCAGTTCCAGCCCAGGAGCAAGACGCGCGTGGGCTTGCGCGTCCCGGCGCCGGCGTCGCTGAAGGCGGAGGCGTCGCCCTTTTTGTCTTTGGAAGAGCCGGAGAGTTTCACCGTGTCGTCGTCCTGGGAGATGGCGATGACGCGGTCGCCGGCGGCGATCTTCGTGTCCATCGGCGGATTGATCTTCACCGCGCCGTCCTTGGTGCAGAGTCCCATCAGGGCGGAGTCTTCATAGGAGAGCAACGCGTCTCCGTAGCTCTTCCCGACCAGGCCCGGTTCTTCCTGAAAATAAATTTCGTCCCCGCCGAAATCCAAAAGCTCGGTGTAGACGAGCGAGAGTCCCGACTGCAGGCAGGTCTGAACGGTGATGCGGGAGATCAGATCGCCGCCTAAGACCAATTGAAGCTCGTCCCCGCCCACCATGCGCGCGACTTCCATGTTCTTGGGGTCCTGGATCTCGGCGACGATGTGATACGGCTCTTTCTTCCGGTGCCGCCCGTTGGTGATGGCGAGCGCCGTCTTGATGACCTGGGAATCGGGATTGTCCGATTCCGGGCCTAATATGACGATCGACCTCGCTTCGTTGAAGCTCGTAATCTCCAAATCCGCCGGATCGGCGGGATTGCCGGAGCGGCAGACGACGCGCGTCTTGCCGGTGTCGCCCACCTTCGAGCGGATTTCGTCCTCCATCTCCACCTTGTCCTTGTCGGCCAAAATAGCCACGCAGGGTTTTCTCCGGTTTTCGTTGGCGATGGAGAGTTCCTGAACGATGGAAAAGACGTGGGGCGACCAGCCAAGAATCACGGAGTGATTCTTTTCAACGATGCGCGAACGGCCCTTGCGCAATTCGTCGATCTTGCCCTCGATGCCGCTGGTGAGTACGCCGATCAAGGTGCTGACGATGAAGACGCCGCCCAAGGTGACCGCGAGCATCATCAGGAGGAAGGGCCAGTTGCCGGCGTCGCCGCCCATGGTGCCGGCGTCGAGCGTGCGCATCAGGCTCATCCAGGCCAGTTGGATGAAACCGGGCTTCGACCCGTCGTCGCCGGCCGGCGCCAGGCCGGTGATTTGAACGACGAAGGCGATCACGGCGATCATCACGGCCGAGGCCAGCCCCAGCCAGGCGATCAGCGCAACGGGGCCCTTGGACATCGTGTTGTCGAACCAGTAACGGAATTTTTGCGGGAAGGTGATGGGTTGCATCCCTCCTTCTTCCCATTCTGTTGACTTACGTCAATAAAGACCTCCATCATCGCCGCATGAAAGTCGTCCTCCACCGTCCCGAGATCCCCCAAAACACCGGCAACATCGGACGGCTCTGCGTGGCCACGGACACCGAGCTTTATCTGGTGCGCCCGCTGGGATTTTTCCTCGACTCCAAGGAGATCCAGCGCTCCGGCTTGGATTACTGGGAAAACCTAAAGCACAAGGTGGTGGCCGATCTGAAGGACGTGAAGGCGGATAATCCCGACTCGCGCTTTTGGTACTTCAGCACGAAAGGCAAAACCGCCTACACCGACGCGCGTTTCGCCCCGGACGACGTCCTCGTGTTCGGCAGCGAAGGCTCCGGCTTGCCGGCCGAGGTCCTGGCCGCGAACGCGGAGTCCGTCCTCACCATCCCGATGTGGGGGCCGGTGCGGAGCCTCAATCTTGCCACCGCCGTCGGGATCGTGCTCTACGAAGCCTACCGGCAGGTTCGGGAGGAAGAGGGCGCATGAGTTTTGAAAAGGCGGTCGAGGCCATCCGTAAGGGCTTGGGGGAGGACCCGCGCATCGAGCGCGTCGGCGGAAAGGACGGTCCGCGGGATCTGCTCTTCACCGAACGCGTGGTGGAATGGGTGGGGCGTCTGTCGCCGCGCCCTTCGCAGGCCCTGCTGTTGGCCACGTGGGGGCATGTCCTGTACCGATGGCGGCTTCCGCGCGAGAGCGAGCCCAAGACGACGGCCGGCTATCACAAGTGGCGGCGGGCCCAGTCCAAACTCTCGGCGGACGAAGTGGACGGAATCGTGACAAGCGAAGGCGTGGAAGCGGAAACCGCGTCTGCCGTCCGCGCGCTGATCTTAAAAACGAATTTTCCCGCGGATCCGGACGCGCGGGTTTTGGAGGACGCCGACTGTCTCGCCTTTCTGGAGCTGAAGCTGGAAGACTACGTGTCCGAGTGGGACGAACCGAAACTTCTGCGCATCCTGAAAGGGACCTGGGAAAAGATGTCGCCGGAGGCGCGCACCATCGCCGCCGGTCTTTTGGGACAAAAATCCCTCCTAAATTCTGAGATATTGGATAAAATGTTATCAAATATCCCTTAAAAATCAAAGTATTAGCCAACTTTTTCGTAGAAACTTCCTTTTAATCCGTGCGATGAGCCTTGCCGGAAGTATTTCATGCTCACCGCGCCAGCAACGGTCATCTCCACGTTCGATGCGGCCCGATTTCTAACCTGGCAAAGCAACAGCCTCATCCAAGGAACGGCGGCGCCGCTCGTCTGGAGCACGGTCCTTCCTCATCTTCAACAATGGCTCGGTGCGGAGTCGGATCCTACGTTGAGGGAATTCGTAGAACCTCTGGCGCGTCTGGTGACATCCAATGGCGACGGGATCATCGCGAACGATTCCGGCCCGACCTTCAGCCAGCTGGCGCCGGCCATTTATGAGACCCTGAATAATTTTTCGACCGTCGCCTCGGAGGATTGGGCGCTCCGGGAGATGTTGGAGACCTCGAACCGGAAGCTCCGCCAAAAGATCGTCCAATCGGGCTTGCCTCCTCCCATGGGGCTCATCCTGCTGGCCCCGAGGTCCCCGATCGAGATCACGCCCGATGTGGTGAAGCGGCAGATGTTCAAGATGCTCGCGTTCTACGTGGCGGCCGCCCTGCACGACGCGAACAACACCCTCACGCCCGTCCGGCTGAGCATGACCAAAACGAAGAGGGAGTGGGAGAGCCTCTACAAGCTGGCCGACGAGAACAAGGAATCGCTGCCGCCCGAACCGAGCGCGCGGATGATGGCCTATCTGACCGGGATCGGAGAGTACGTGGAGACCATCGATCATCTGGTTTCCCAAACGACGCGCATGATCCTGGACGTGCAGACCTTCCTCCATCCGTCCGGAAAAGAAGAGGCCTCGTCCGAAGCGATCACACATCTCTTCGAGGAAAATGGCCGCATGATGGCGATCAGCTTCACGTTGATGGAAATCCTGAGGGGCTTGGTCGGCGTCCAGCAGAACATCAAACGGTTGAACGAGATGGCTGTGGAGTACGGCCATTACGTCGACCCCGCGGCCCTGCAGCAGGGACTGGCTTTCCTCGAGGTCATTTCCAAGGACGTTGAAGCGTTCCAAGGGCTCGTTACCCGCATCGTCGACGTCTTTCTCTCACTGCGCACCCTGAAGGAAGGCATGAAGGACCTCACGCCGGCCCCGATGAATCTCCACGATCATCTGGAGGAGAGGATGCTGCGGGACATCGCGGGAAAGGGGATCGAGGTCATTTTCGACAAGGACCCCGAACCCTGGCCGATCCTGGCCGTGTCCGCTTTCGTCTGGCAAATGGTGGTCAATCCGATCGTCAACGCCCGCCAGGCCATGCAGAACGTGGCGGGCGCTCAACGTCTTTTCGTATCGACCTACAAGGCGTCTTTGGATCCGGAGCGTGCGAAAAACTTGGCCGCCGACCGTATCCTTCCTCGCGCCAGGCCCGGCGACTACATGGTCCTGCGCATCGAGGACACGGGCCCCGGCATTCCGACGGAGATCCTTCCCCGGATTTTCGAGACCGGATGGAGCGGCAAGAAGCAGAGCGGGCTGGGCCTCGCGGTACTCCTCAACTTGGCCCAGGACATGGAAGGTTTCGTCACCGTGGAAACATCGACCGAAGATTCGGAGGGCCGGCGCCGAGGGACGGCTTTCTCCATCTATTTTCCACGGGCCGTTTAGCGAAGGAGATTTATGAATCCGACCATCATGCCGACATTGCCCGTGGGACAGGGCCTGCTGGCTTCGGCCGACCGGCTCGTGGGAGAAGCATCCCCTCACGACGTTCTTTTCGCCCTCTCTTCCTCGGTGACGCGCTGGAAGAGCGAACATCCGGCGCTTGAAGAACCGTTGACGGTCATCAGCAGTCTCCTGCCTCCGTCTCCTTCGGATCCGTCGGATACGGAAGTCGAGGAGGAACCCGTCTCCTCCGCGACGCGCGACGAAGTCGCCCGGGTCCTTCGCTACGCCAGCGTTCAATTGGCTCCTTTCGCGCGCGAAGAGCCGGAGCAGGAGGTGCTCCGCGCCGTCAACGCCCGGCTGAAAGGCATCCTCCGGGAAAGCCACTCGCCCTCCCTGGCCCGTCACGCGCTCGTCCGGAAGGTCTCCCCCGGCGTTTCCTCCGAACTGCTGTTGCTGCAGATGATCGACACCCTAAGACTGTCCATCGCCAAGATCACCCACGACGCCAACAACATGCTCTCCATCCTGGTGTACGCGTTAATCGAGGTCGACGAGGAACGGGAAAGCTACCGCACCTTGGTCTTCGACAATCTCTTCCGCGCCGACGAGGCGTTGAAACGAAGGGCGAAGACCGCCCAGGAAAGATTTCAAAGCACCCTGCAGGACTTAAGCGGTCTCGCTAAGACGATCACCGAGTTGATCCGCAGGATCCAAGACACCGCCAATCCTCCCTCGAAATTCGCGAAAGCCCTCTCGGAGCAGGAGAGCGCCGCCGTGGTGCGGCTTTTTATGGAAGGGGGGATGATCGTCGAAATCGGCAAGACCCTGAAGATCCTCCGGGAGGGACTTCAGGAGGCGTATCGGGACGTGACCGAGTTCGACGACATGTCGCGGGACCACGGTCACCTGGCACCGCCGTTGATCCAAGAGGAAAGCCGAAGGCTCCGGACGAACATTCGGACATGCGTCGACACGATACGGGGCCTGACGGACGTGGAGATCGCCTTGTTCAATCTGCTGGTGGCGATCTCCGAACAACGAAAAGAACCGCAATCCGCGCGGCCCATGCTGTTTCATGACGAACTGAACAGCCAGCTCATCACCGCGATCATGGGCAAGGGGATCAAGGTGGCCTTCCGCCTGGATCCGGACCCTTGGAATATACCGGGACCGGCCATCGAGATTTGGCAGGTGGGATTAAACCTCATGTTCAACGCGAAGGACGCGATGGACGATGTGGGCAGTCTGGCCATCAAGACGGAAAAAAAGGTCTTAAGCGAAGAAGATATTCGGAAGATCGACGCTTCTTTGATCCGTCCGACGCCGCATGCCGGGGAATACATGGCGGTGCACGTCGAAGACAGCGGCCCCGGCATCCCGCCGCAGGTCCTCCCGCGCATTTTCGACCTGGCCTACAGCGACAAGGGATCCAGCGGCCTGGGGTTGGCCATGGTGCACGAAATCGTCGAGAAAATGGGCGGGTTCATCGCCGTCAAGAGCCCGGCCCGCGATTCCCTAGGTGCGGCCTTTTCGATCTACTTCCCTAGAATCTAAGCTGTGGATAAACTCGTAAATAATCGGAATATTTCAATAAAGTGACTCACTGCGTCGATCATTTTTCTGGCGCTCGACCTGTGGATATGTCATGAGAGCCCTCTTGTATGGCTGTCGTCGTTTCTGCTGCACCGGTCTTGGTTGATTCCCTCATTCAGTCCTCCGCCGCAGTGATCGGCGGAGGGTCGTCGTGGTCCATCTTAAGGGACTTAAACACCCGCTTCCAACAAAGCGCCTCCCCCGACCTCCGTCAGCCACTGCGCGCCTTGATGGGACAGATGACCTTGGGCGAGGCCGATTCGGACCACGGCATCGCCCCGGCGCACCTGGCCCGGGCCCTCATCGACGTCATCGAACGGCTCCATCCCCTCGTGGAATCCCTCCAGCAGGACCGCCTGATCACGGCCAAGGAGCAGTTGGCCGATTTCGCGCGTCCCGCGAACACGACGCCCGCCAGCGGCGTTTTCACGAGACGCCAGATCCTGGACCGCAAGGCGATGGGGGAACTCGCGGACCGCCAATTGACGGAGGCTAAGCTGATCGCCGGAGACGGGGCCCTCCGCGACGCCGTGGATACCCTGGCGCGTCTTGAAGAGCCCCGGTCGCGCATGAAGGAGCACGCCCGGAAGCTTTGCGAACTGGAGCCAGAATTCTCGAACGTCACGCCCATCGGATCGGTGCCGGGACGGCTGGATTTCGTTCAGGCCGCGTTGGCGCCGGTGACGGACGTCGGCGACAGGATCGGTTCGGTCCTTCGGGGAATCGCCGACATCCGCGCCGCCCTCGGCGATGCCCCCGGCGACCTCGAGGCGGCCGAACGCGCCGTGCAGGAGCTGGCGGGCCGCAGGGGCAAGGTGGACTCCCTCCGGAAGGTCATTCAAAAGCTGATGAGGTCGGAAATCCCGCAGATTTTGCTCCAGCTGCACCGAACCGAGCTGGAACGAAAGGACGACGAGAGGGGGATCAACGACAAGACGCTTCGATCCTATCAATATCACCTCTCCGAGCTGAAGAGGCATCTGCACGCGGCGCGCAAATTCATGGAGTTGGGTCTGGGCATCCTCCAGAAGTTTTCCGAGATCGGCGTCATGCGCCGCCAGTTGAGCTGCCCGTTTCCCGTCGAGCTGGAGAAGGTCTTGAACAAGGAGCTTCTGGCCTGGGTCCTCGTCGACGGCGTCGATCTCAAGTTCAACGAGCGCAAGGCAAAGGCGGGCGAGCCGCTGTGGCTGGTACCCGGCCCCGTCGAGAGCCTGTGGCAGGTTGTCGTCAACCTGGCGAACAACGCCCGCCAGACCATGGAGGGCCGGGGAAAGCTCAAGATCTCCGTGCTTCAACTTGAATTGTCTGATGTTGAAGTCGTCAAATCCAACCACCATTATGCCACGGGGACGGGTCCTGCGGGCGATTACGTCCTGGTCTCCGTCCGCGACAGCGGGCCGGGCTTCCCGCGCGACGCTCTCCCGCGGCTGTTCGATTTCTTCTCCCCCGCCAACAGCGGCTACGGACTGGCGGTGCTTCGCCAGTTGGTCGAGGACATGGGAGGCTTCATCGGCGTGGATTCGGCGACGGGCGAACCCCACGGCACTTCGTTCCACATCTATTTGCCGCGTGTAGGGTAGCTTCCCTTACGAGCGGGCCATCCGGCAGACGGCATCCACCCACAAAGGCGAGTCGTTGAGGGAGGGCACGAATTCGAAGGCCTCCGCGCCCGCCGCCGTTGCGGATTCCCGCGCGCGGATGCCGATCTCCTCCAAAGTCTCCAGACAATCGGCCACGAAGGCGGGGCAGAAGACGACGATGCGCTTTTTTCCTTCCTTCACCAATTCGGGGATCACCAGGTCGGTATAGGGTTTGAGCCACGGCGTCCTTCCGAGCCGGGATTGAAAGGACACGCTGCAAACGTCGTCCGGAATGCCGAGCCGCTTGCGGAGGGCGTGCGCCGTCTTGAAGGCGTGGGAGCGATAGCACTTCTGGTTCTGCATCACGTCCTGGTCGCAGCACTCGTCGAACTTGAGGCAGTGGTTGCCGACGGGGTCTTCCTTCAGGATGTGCCGTTCCGGCAGGCCGTGGAAGCTGAAGAGAACGTGGTCGGGCCGGGTTTTTTCAAAAATTTCCTCGGCGACCTTCGCGAAGGCCTCGATGAATCCCGCGTCCTTGTAAAAGGGCGGGAGGATGCGGAAGGGCGGGGCGCCGTCCTGTTTCTTCATCACGCGCTCGAATTCGGCCACGGCGGAGCCGGTCGAAGACGCCGCGTATTGGGGAAAGAGCGGGAGCATTCGGACCTCCGAGACGTTCGCCTTGAGAAGCTCGGAAACGGCGGCCTCGATGGAGGGTTTCCCATAGCGCATGCCGACGGCGACCTTGAACCTCTCTCCCAGGCCGTCCTGAACCTTCTTCGCCAGATTCCGGGTGTGGACCAGGAGAGGGGAGCCCTCCGGCATCCAGACCTTCCGGTAGGCCGCCGCCGATTTGGGGGAGCGGAAGGGGGCGATGACGAAATTGACCAGGAGGGCCCTGGCGACGGGGTTGATGTCGATCACCATCGGATCCGACAGGAATTGGCGCAAGTACCGGCGCACCGCGGACGTGGTGGGGGCGTCGGGGGTTCCCAAATTCACCAATAAGATGCCGATCATAGGTGCCCTTCCGTAAGACGGCCTCGCCTCGGGCGCAATCAAAAGAAAAGAGGGGCGAAAGTCGCGGTTCTAATTCCGTCGGGGGCCTTCAAAAAAAGCTGGAATCCGGAGGCAAGCCATGGGAGAGCCGCCATTATTAGTCCCATCAGTCTATGGAGGTTCCTATGACGGCCACCGGCTTGCCCCCCGCGATTGCAGCCCAGTCCGCCTACTTTCAGCCGGGCCGTCGCGACGCCGTCTTCAGCCGCTTCCTGGACGTCGCCCCTTACGTCGGTCCCCACGATCAAACGCTTCTGTCCCTCAGCGCCCCGAACCACGTTTATTCCCATCTGCTCCGCGTGGGTGACCGTGTCTTCCCGGCCTCGCGCATCCAGGACGAAAACGTGCTCGCCGAATACGGCCGGCGTCTCGGTTATCAGGGGCTCGATTACAAGGGCGGCATCCGTTTCCACCCGGACGTGACCTTCGGCAAGAACGCCGAACTGGCCTTCGAGATGACGCTCAAGAACGCCGTCGTCGCCCCGTCCTTCGATGCCGCCGACGCCATGGAAGCCGGCGTCCGTCTCTTCATGGGCGGCGGCAAGGGCACGGTCCGCGTCGATTCCGCCGCCCTCACCGATCAGGAGATGGTGCAGTTGGCCGCCGAATACGGCCGGGCCTTCGCGCCGCATCTGGCGGGGCGGAATTGGGAGCCCATCGACGTGCCGGCGCCGGACGTCAACACCAACGGCCGGCACATGCAGATCCTCCTCTCCGAATACAGCCGCCAGGCCGGGCGCCCCATGTGGTCGGTCTTCACCGGCAAACGCATCGAAGACGGCGGCATCTACGTGCGCGACGAGGCCACGGCCCGCGGCGGGTTCATCGTCTTGGAATGGCTGTTGAAGGAAACGCTCAAGGTTTCCGGCAATCCCTTCGAAGGCCGGACCTTCGTCATCGACGGCTTCGGCAACGCGGGCGGCTTCATGGCCCAGATCGTCACCGCCCGCGGCGGGCGCGTGAAGGCCTTCAGCGACTCGCGCGGCGGCGTCATGGCCTCGCGGCCCGAAGGGTTCACCGCCGAGGAGATCAACAATTTCCTCGCTCTCAAGGAAGAAGAGCGAAAAACGCGCACGAAGCTCTTCGAGCGGAATTTGGATCCGCGGGAGATGTTGACGATGGGCGCCGACGTGCTGGTCTTGGCCGCCCCCGATCTCACCTTGACCGGCGACAACGCCGCGAAGGTGAACGCGAAGTACGTGGTCGAATTGGGCAACGGCGTCACCAACTCCGACGCCGACCGGATCCTGCAGGAGAAGAAGGTCGTCTTATTGCCCGACATCCTGGCCAACGCCGGCGGCGTCATGGTCTCAGGTTACGAGTACCTCCAGGGCCGCCAATGGGAGCAGCTGACCCCCGGCGCGGCCCGGGAGTGGTGGGCCAAGGACTACGTCATGGGCCTGCTGACCCGCCAGATCACCGCGGCGGCCGCGGCGGTCTACGCCTTGTCCGTGGAGCACGAGATTTCCTTGAGAAGGGCGGCCGACGCCAAGGCCTTGAAGACCTTGGACCGCGCCTACCGCGTCGTTCGCATAGGCGAGAAGGATCCGGGCAGCCACGCCTTCAGCGGCGGCGGCAGCCAAGGCCACGGACAGCAGCAAGCACCCGCATCCGAATAGTCTTCGTCAGAAGGGCTTCACCACCACCAGGATCACGATGGCGATCAGGAGGAAGGTCGGCGCCTCGTTGATCATACGGCACGCCTTCTCCGACAGGAAAAAATCCCCGCGCGCGAAGCGCTTGTGTGTGATCCCGCAAAACACCTGATAGCAAACCAGCAGGAAGACCAGCAGCAGCTTGGCGTGGAACCACGGCGCCCGGAGCACGGCGGGATTCTGCAGGATCAGCAGGAAGCCGAAAAGGATCGTCAGCGCCATCGCCGGGTGCATGATCATATAGAGGAGCTTGCGCTCCATGAGCGTGTAGGCGTCCCGCATCTCCGGCTTGTCTTTGAATTTCGCGTGATAGACGAAGAGGCGGAAAATGTAGAAGAGACCCGCGAACCAGGCGACCATGAAGATGAGGTGCAGGGCCTTCAGCCAAAGATATCCCATGCCGGCCAGCTAACATTTTTTCGACTAAAGTCCAAGCGGTGCGCCTCCACCCGACCGACGGAGGGATGATGACGGCCGGGCAGAGGCCCCGAAAACCTGCGAAGGCCCTCCTTTCACAGAATGACTTTGTAACCCGGGCCTATGAGGGGGCGATGAAACGGCGATTAATAAATTCTTAGTTAATGCGCCGGATAGCGGCGCTAAACGGTTCTTGAAAACACGGGGTTTTTTGCCGAAGCGCGGATTTCCATCAGATGCCGGTCGAAGGCCATGGCGACGTTTCTTAAGAAAAGATGGCCCTCTCCGACGATGCTTAAGGACCGGGAATCGAGCGTCAGCAGGCCGTCGTCGGTCATTGGGTCCAAATGCGGCAGGTCGCCGCGGAAATAATCCGCGAAGGAAATCTCCCATTCCTTCTCGAAGGCCGGAATGTCGACGCGCCCCCGGCACATGATCTGCCGGATCAGCTCGCGCCGGATGTGGTCGTCCCGGTTCAAGAGATAGCCGCGATGCGTGGCGAGTTTTCCACTCCGGATCGCGGCCTCGTACGATTCGATCTCCTTCTCGTTCTGAAAATAATTCCCGCCGACGTAGGAAATCGAGCTCACGCCGATGCCGATCTGATGCGCATCCGCCTTGGTCGAATAGCCCATGAAGTTGCGGTGGATCGTCCCGTCCTTCTGCGCGCGGGCGAGGTCGTCGGTGGCCAGAGCGAAGTGATCCATCCCGATGGGTTCGTAACCGCCCGCGGTGAGGGTGCGGTAGGCCGCCTCGAAAAGCTCGAGTTTCAGCTCCGGCGGCGGCAGGTCTTTGTCTTCGAACGACCGTTGATAGGGCTTGAGCCACGGCACGTGCGCGTAACTGTAGACGGCCAGGCGGTCGGGTTTGAGCGTTCGCACCCGGTCCAAAGTTTCTTTCCAACCTTCGAGCGTTTGGCCGGGCAGTCCGTAGATCAGGTCGAAGTTGAAGGCCTGGAAACCCAACTCGCGCAGCGAATTGACCATGTCCGCCGTCATTTCGTAGGTCTGATGGCGGTTGATGAGCTTTTGTACGGCCGGATCGAAGTCCTGGACGCCGAGCGAGATCCGGTTCACGCCCATCTTCGCGGCAATAGCGCAAAATTCCGGAGTGCTCGTGCGCGGATGCATCTCGATGGCGATCTCCGCGTCCGTATCGAAACGGAAATTCTCCTGGATGTGCTCCATCAAGTCCACGAACTCTTCGGGCTTGAGGTAATTGGGGCTGCCGCCTCCGAAGTGGAGCTGGGAGACGTCGCCGGCATCCGGCATCAAGCCCGCGATCCGGTCGATCTCTTTCTTCAGCGTTTCGACGTACGGTCGCGAGCGCGAGTGCTCCTTCGTGATCACGGTCATGCAACCGCAGAAGTGGCAGAGCGTCTCGCAGAAGGGGATGTGGATGTAAAGGGAGAGCGGTTCGTCGGCCTTAAGGGAGGCCAAACCTTTGCGGAAATCCTCCGGCCCCACGGCGTTCGTCCACGCGGGCGCGGTCGGGTAGCTCGTGTAGCGCGGCCCCGCGACGTCGTATTTCTTCAGCAATGTGATGAGTCTTGTATCCATAACGTGTCCTCACCCCGCCTTCGGCACCCCTCTCCTACGTGACGTAGGAGAGGGGTTGGGGGGTGAGGTTAAGTTTTTGCCGCATCGACGAACGCCTGCGCGTTCTCGACCGGAATATCTTCCAGAATGCCGTGTCCCAGGTTGACGATGTAACCGGGCGCCCCGCTGGCGGCGTTGAGCATCTTCGCCACCTCCTGGCGGATGACCTCCGGAGCGGAATAAAGCCGGGCCGGATCGAAATTGCCTTGAATGGCCACCTCGCCCTTCGCGCGCTCGCGCGCCTCGGTCAAATCCATGCGCCAGTCGATGCTGATCACGTCCGGCCCGGCCGCCTTCATCTCGTTGAAGAGATGCGTGCCGCCCTTGATGTAGAGGATGGTCGGAACGCCCGTGGCGCGCGCCGCCTTAAGGATCTCGCGCGCGTAGGGCAGGGCGAACTGGCGGTAGTCGTCCACGGTGAGCGTGCCCGCCCAGGTATCGAAGAGCTGCACGGCCTCGACGCCGGCTTTCACTTGCTCCTTCAAATAGTCGATGGTGGCGAGGGCGACCTTTTCCATCAGCGTCCGAAAGACTTCCCGATTTTGATACGCGAGTTTCTTGATCCGCGCGCCGTCGTAGGAGCCGTCGCCGCCGGCCATGTAGGCCCCGACGGTGAAGGGGGCGCCGGCGAAGCCCAGCAATGGAATGTCGGGGGAAATTTCCTTTCGGATTTTTTTGATGGCCTCGAAGACGAAAGGGCAGCGCTCCGGCACGTCCTTTTCGCGCAGCCAATGCGCATCGGCCTTGTTCTCGATCTTGCGGTCGAAGACGGGGCCGACGTCGCGGACGAAATCCAATTTAAGTCCCATCGCCTCGGGGACGATCAGGATGTCGCTGTAAAGGATGGCGGCGTCGACCCCCAGACGCCGCACGGGCTGCATCGTGATCTCGCAGGCCGTGTCCGGGTCCTTCATCATTTCGAGTGTCGACTTGGTCTTCCGGATTTCCAGGTACTCGGGAAGATAACGGCCGGCCTGGCGCATCATCCACACGGGAGGGCGGTCGACGGGCTCGCGGCGGCAGGCACTTAAGAATCGCTGCTTCGAGGTCATAGGGGCGTCAAAGTACGTAAAAACCCCTGGATTTAGCAAGGTCGCTCATCCTAGATAAGGCTCCTTATGATTCTCGCTTGCTTGGACCTGGAAGGCGTCCTCGTCCCCGAAATCTGGATCAGCTTCGCCGAAAAAACCGGCATCAAGGAGCTGAAACTCACCACCCGCGACGTGCCGGACTACGACGTCCTGATGAAGGGGCGGCTGAAGATCCTCGCGGAGCATGGGTTGAAGCTGAAGGACATCCAGGACGTGATCGGCCGGCTTCGTCCCTTGGACGGCGCGGCGGAATTTCTCGATTGGCTCCGCACCGAATTCCAGGTCGTCATCCTCTCCGACACTTTTTACGAATTCGCGATGCCTCTGATGAAGCAGTTGGGCTACCCGGCCTTGTTCTGCCATTCGCTGAAGGTCGGCGGGGACGGGGCGATCACCGACTATCAATTGCGCATCAAGGATCAAAAGAAACTGTCGGTGGAGGCGTTTCGGAAGTTGAACTTCAAGGTCGTCGCCGCGGGCGATTCGTATAACGATACGACGATGCTCGGCGCCGCGCACCAC
>DASUFF010000051.1:0-10093 GCA_036274695.1 bacterium
TCTTCGACGCCAAGGCCGACTTCGCCTGGTCCACCGACGGCAAACGGAACGACGGCAAGGGCGAATCGGCGCGCATCCGGTTCGCGGCGCCGCAGAACATCGCGAGCCTGATCGTTTGGAACGGCTACCAGCGCTCCGAGATGCACTTCCACGCCAACAGCCGGGTCGCCAAGCTCGAACTGAAACCGGCGAACGGCGCTGCTCAAACCGTGGCCCTCACCGACGCGATGGGCGCCCAGCGCGTGGCCCTGCCGGCGCCTTTGACCGGAGTGTCGGACCTGGCGCTGACGATCCGGGACGTGGCGCCGGGAACGAAATACAAAGACACTCTGATCTCCGAATTGCGCTTCGTCACGCCGCAGGGGCAGATCCTCCTGCCCGACGCCGACCTGCCCAAGCCCCAGGCGCCGGCAACCTGGTCGGGGCTGATCGACCGCTCCTACAGCTCCTTCCTCTTCCAGCCGGCGGCCTGCAAGGATTGCGCCCAGGACGAATTCGGCGTCGATTTCCCGCGCCAACGTTTGAGGCTCCGCTCGGACGGCAGCTTCGTCATTTATAAATACAGCGAGGTCCAGAAATCCGATTCAAGGGAGTCGCCGACCAATCAATCCGCGGACGTCTTGGAAGGCAACTGGGAGCCGGTGCCGGCGGGGATCCGCATCTTCGGAAAAAAATATCCGACCGTCATCGCCGCCTCCGAATACCTGAAGGAAACGGCGCCCACGAACGACGCCGCCATCTTTCAGAGCGAGCTGCATTTGAAGAATTACAGCGAACTGTCGGCGGCCGAGCGCCAGGCCCTCTTCGATCAATTGTGGGCCGCCAAGCGCGGACCGGCCGCAAAAGGCTCCGCGCGCTGGGGTTATTGCAGCTTGGCCGGCATGCCCGATCAGGATCCGCACAAAGTGTACGGGGCGACGGCCGCGGCGGTCTTTCAGGCGTGGGATAAATTCCTTCAAGGCGTCAACCCCATCGTCATTCAATCGACGATGCTGACCGACGTCCTCCTGCCCAGCGAAAAGGTCGCCTACTGCGAATTGGGTCCTTAACCCGGATGCCGGACCGCTCGACTTGGTTGCGCATTCTTCTTTTGCTCGCTGCGCTCGCGGCGGCGGCTTACGCCCTCTTTACCCTTCTCCAACGGGACGCCTATCTCCGAGGAACGGACGCCTACTACTACGCCCTCCAGATCGATCATTGGGCGCGCACCGGCCATGCACGTATCCCCGATAGCGCCTGGATCTTTCCTTTATTGGGCCTGATCCAGAGGGCGGGCCTCACCACCGAAGCCGTCTTGAGAGGGTTGTGCGCGGCCTCTCTTTTCCTCGGCGCCTTGGCCGTCGCCTGGGGCGAGCCCGGCGCCTCGCGCTTCCGCCGTTCCGTCGCGGCCCTGTGGTTCGTTCTTTCGCCGACGATGCTGTTTACGGCCGTCGAGTTCCCCAAAATGTTCCTCGTCGCCGCCCTGCTGCCGCTTTGGGACTTCACCCGCGACCGGCGTCGCTTTCTTGTCTCCGCCGCGGCGATGATCCTGGCCATTTGGGCCCACCGGTCTTCCTCCGTTCTCCTGGTGGCCTTCTCCCTGGGCTGGTGGCTGGACCGACGGACGGGGCGGGAGTCCTTTTTGAAATCGGCCCGGATCGTCTTGGCCGTTCTGGCCGCGCTGGCCGTCCTCGGTTTCGTCCTGGGAGACCGCTCGCTCTTCGTCGATGTAAACCGTTTCCTCCCGGCCGCGACGCTCTCCGAGCCGGGACTGTTCTCCCTGATCTCCCGAGACTCGCTGCCCGTCGCCTTGAAGGCGGAGCTGATCCTGGCCGCGGTGATCTTTTTGTTCCTCCTGCTGCAGCGGGCCTTCCGCCGCGACTCGAAGGTGCCGTTCCGCTACGCTATCCCCGGCCTGCTGGCCTTCCTGCCCTGGGGCTCGGAGGATGTCTTCTCCGTCGGTGAGCGGTTGGCCCTGTTTCTGCCGTTGTTGACACTGTTGATGTGGAGCCGCAGCCGGCCCAACGAGGCGGGCGAACGCCTGTCGGCGGGCGCGGCCGTCCTTGGCGGCTTTCTTTCTTTATTTGCCGGAACGCGTTTGGAGCTTTCCCATCCGCTGACGCTCGACCCGGACGTCGCCGCGCTCGCGCGGGAGACCGCTTCCGTCGCGGACCGCGGCATTCCCATGCTCATCACCCACAAGACGCTGGCGTATTATTATAAGTATGCCGCGCGGGCCGAAGCCTTCCCCTACGAGCCCGAGGACCATTGGAACAAGGAGAGAATCTGGCGGTTGGCGTATGGCATCCGCCCCGACGAGATTTGGACCTATCTCAGTCCGGAATGCCGCGACCGATTGGAATTCGGCCGTAAGGATTACCTGCTGGTGCGCGAAGACTGCTGGGAAGACGCGCGCAGAAAGCTCGTGCGGGAGGAGGATTCCGACCTGTACGACCGCGCCTGGAACCCCGTCTGGAATCCCTCGAAGAAAAGACCGGCCTTTCTCTATCCGAAACATGAAAACGACCAAGATGGTGAAGATGAGGAGTTTCCGGCGTTGCCGCCGAAAGGCGGGACTCAGTAAGCCGGAGGCTGGGCCTCGAAGTCGCGCGCCAGGTTCTCGAAACGCGTGAAGGGCCCCAGGAAGGCCAGGCGCACGTCGCCGATCGGTCCGTTGCGCTGCTTGCCGATGATGACCTCCGCGATGCCCTTGTTGACCGTTTCCCGGTCGTAGACCTCCTCGCGGAACAAAAAGAGGATCAGGTCGGCGTCCTGCTCGATGGCGCCCGACTCGCGCAGGTCGGCCAGGATGGGCTTCGGAGGTTTGCGGTTCTCCACCATGCGGTTCAACTGGGACAACGCAATGATCGGCACGCTCAATTCCTTGGCCAGCGCCTTGAGCGACCGGGAGATTTCGGAAATTTCGCGCTCGCGGCTGTCGACGGAATGCACGCCGCGCATGAGCTGGAGGTAGTCGACGACGATCAGCCCCAGCCCGTGCTCTTTCTGCAACCGGCGCGCCTTGGCGCGCATCTCCAAAATGTTCATGGCGGGCGTGTCGTCGACGAAGATGGGGGCCTCCGACAGATCCCCGCAGGTCTGGGTCAGCTTGGGCCAGTCCGAGTCCGTCAGGAAACCGCCGCGGATCTTGGAGGAATCGATCCGGGCCTCCATGCACAGCATGCGCTGGGCCAGCTGCTCTTTGGACATTTCGAGGGAGAAGACCGCACAAGGCACCTTTTTCTGAAGCGCCGCATGCGCGACGATGCACAGGGCGAAGGCGGTCTTGCCCATGCTCGGGCGCCCGGCGACGATGATGAGATCGGAGGGCTGCAGCCCGGCGGTCATGCGGTCGAGCTCGTAGAAACCGGTCGCGACGCCGGTGACGACCTCCCGCTTCTCGCTCAGCATTTCGATGTTCTTGAAGCTCTGCTTCACGATGTCCTTCATCGGGAAGAAGCCCTGCTTGATCCGCTTCTGGGCGATCTCGAAGACGATTTTTTCCGAATGATCGAGGAACTGCTCGACGTCGTCGGTGGCCTCGTAACCGCGCGTGACGATCTCGGTCGCTCCCTGGATTAGGCGCCTTAGGATGGACTTTTCGCGGATGATCTTGGCGTACGTCGCGCTGTTGGCGGCCGTCGGGATGCTGTCGACTAAGTGGGAGAGATAGGCCGCGCCACCCGCCTCTTCCAGCTCGCCGCGGGTCTTAAGCGTGTTGGTGAGAGTGATCAGGTCGATGGGTTCGCCGTGCTCGGAGAGCTCGAGCATGGCGCGGAAGATCTTCCGGTGCGACTCGCGGTAAAAATCCTCGGATTCGACGAATTCGACGACGCGGTTGATGGCGTCGTTCTCGATCATGATGCCGCCCAAGACGGACTGCTCCGCCTCCAGGCTCTGAGGCGGAAGACGGCTGGTGATGGACTCGACTTTTGGGGCTTCCACAGCGCCCCTTCTATGTCAGATTTAATCTTTGGGGCAACCGTCTATTTTTTAATGACGGTGACCTTCAGGGGAACAACAACATCGTGATGGAGATGGAGCTCGACGGTGTGCTCGCCGACCGCGCGGATCGGCTCCTTGATGCGGATCAGGCGGCGGTCGATCTTGACCTGGTGGGCTTCCAGCGCGGCGGCGATGTCCCGCGTGGAGACGGATCCGAAGATCTTGTCTTCTTCGCCGGCCTGCTTCGTCAGAGTGATGGGCAGGGCTGCGATCCTCTGGGCCTCGGCCTCGGCGGCCGCCTTGGCCTTCTCGCGCTTGGCCTCGATGACCTGCTTATCCTGCTCCAGGCGCTTCAAATTCCCTTCCGTGGCGATCATGGCCTTCTTGCGGGGCAGGAGGAAGTTCCGTCCGTAACCTTCCGAAACCTTGACGACTTCCCCGGCCTTGCCGAGGGACGGGATATCTTCACGAAGAATGATCTGCATAAAAACCTCCGAAAAACGGGTTAGGCTATCTTTTTTAGCTTTCTGAAATCAAACCAAAAATCCAGCAAACCGACGGCCGTCACAACCACCAGCCCCACGTGGGAGAACAGGAAGAACAGCACGTAGCCGGCCATCCGGAACATGGGGCTCAAACGGGTCTTGAAGAAGTAGGACGCCACGGACAGCCCCTGGAAGAAATAGACGGCCCCCAGGACGATCAGGGCGTTGAGGACCACCACGGCGACGGGAGGCGATTTCACCAGGTAGGCGTTGGCGAAATAGAGGCTCCCCGCCGCGATCGGAAGCCAAATCCAGTGTTCTTGGAGCCTCCAAAGGCCGAACTCCGGCCAGTTCGGAAAAGGTCGGACGGCGGGGAGCCAGCGCCTGAGAAAGAGGACGGTGAGGCTCAAGACCACCAGGGTCAGGTCGATCCAAAGGGACGGCAAGATCTGAAGGAACTTGGTGACGACCAGGGGCGCGGCGGACCGGAGGAGATCCAGATTCTGCTCTTCGACCCCCGCACTCTGCTGCAGTTCGATCATCTTTTGAAAAAGGCCTTCGAGCCCCCGGCGCATGTCGCCGCCCAAATCCATCTTGGTGGCAAAGGCGAAAGCGATCAACGCGAAGACCGGCAGGATCAGTCCGGACAGCGTCATGAGGGCCACCGACGGCTCCAGGGCCGAAAGGCGTCCGGTCTTTCGCGAGGCCAGGGCGACGACCCATCCCAGCCACAGGTAGTAGAAGAGGTAGATGACGCTCAATCCCACGACGCCCTTGAGAGGGATGACGGGATAGAAAACCATCATGGGCAGAAAGGACAGGGGCTCGGGAGGAAGCTGATAGAGCATCACCAGCCCCGCCAAAGCGGCCGCGCAGGCCACCAAGGCCGGCCACATGCCTTTGCGCAGGATCGTCATCGCGACGGGCAAAGGGGTGAACACCACGAACAATCCGGTTAAGAAAAGAACGAGGGTGAGACCGGTCGTGACGGCGAAGGCGATGAACATGGGCGGTACTTAACCCTAATTAAGGCTGGTAACTCGCCGTAAACGGCAACAACGCCAGCAAACGGGCCCGCTTGACGGCCTCCTGAACGCGGCGCTGATGGTAGGCGCAGTTTCCGGTCACGCGGCGGGGAATGATCTTGCCGCGCTCGGTGACGAAGGACAGCAGGAGCTTGGGTTCCTTGTAATCGAGATAAATCTGATGATCGCTGCAAAAGCGGCAGACCTTCTTCTTGGTCCGGCGTGCGGGTTGGTGGGTGCTCATACGATCGCCTCCTGGGGACGCGGAGTCGGGTTTTCGACGCGGATGTCGCGGCGCTGGATCTCGCGGACGGTCAGGAAACGGACAACGTCCTCGGAGAGCCGCAAGTGGCGCTCGAGCTCTTCCACGGCCTGGCCGCCGCCGTTGTAATTCAATTGGAAATAATGGCCCTTCGTGTGCTTCGCGATCCGGTAGGCCAGGGGGCGCTTACCCAGGTCCCTAAGCTCCTCGAGCTTGCCCTGAAAACGGGCGAGCACTTCGGTGACCTTGTCGTTGATCTTCTTCGTGGTCTCGTCCGTGAGGTCGGCCCTCAGGATGTAGACCGTTTCGTATTTCCGGCCCTTGTTGTCTTCCTTGCTCATGCAACCTCCTGAATCCATTTTTCCAAAAGACCGACGGTTTCTTCCGTCATGGTCTCAACCGCCTCCCGTTCGCCTTTGGCAAAGGGAGACAGCACGTAACTCTCGACCTCTTCCTTCATCGCCGGCCGGCCGATCCCCATCCGGGCCCGGTAAAAACCCCTGGTGCCCAGGTGATCGATCATCGACCCGACGCCTTTGTGCCCCGCCGCGCCCGCCTCGAAGTCCCATTTCACGCGGCCAAGCGGCAGGTCCAGGTCGTCGTGGGCCACGGCGACCTGCGCGGGCGGGAGCTTGTAAAAATCCATCGCTTCCCGGACCGCCCTCCCCGACAGATTCATGTAGGTCTGCGGAAGAACGAAAACGACCTCTTGCCCGCCGACGCCCCCCTTGGCCCACAAGGAGGAGAAACCTTTTTTCGAGACCTTCAAGCCGTGCTTTTCGGCCAACCTTTCGACCGCATCGAACCCGACGTTGTGCCGGGTGCCTTCGTACTTTTCGCCCGGGTTTCCCAGGCCGACGACCATTTTAATCAGGGGTCGATCCCGCTCTCCCCCCGAACCCCTCATCTGATGATCCCTTTCCTGTTTCACCACTCACTTCGTCCAGCCAAGCTGGCCTTCGTTCGTTATTTTTTCTCGGCCTTGCCTTCCGCTTTGGCCTCGGGCTTGGCCTCCGCCTTTCCAGCTTCGCCGGCCGCAGGAGCCGCAGCCGCGGCACCTTCCGCAGGAGCCGCCTCGGCCGCAGGAGCCGCGACTTCTTCGCGCGGCGTCACGATCGACACGATGGTCTGGTCCGCGCCGGTCACCGCCTCGACGCCGTCGGGGAGCTTCAAATCCTTGGTGTGGAAGCTGTTGCCGATATCGAGAGGCGTGATGTCCACGTCGATCTTTTCCGGGATGTTGCCGGGCAGGCAGCGCACTTCGATGTCGCGGTTGACCAGCTCGATCAAGCCGCCGTTGACGACACCCACCGCCTTGCCGACGATGTGAACGGGGATCTTGACGCTGATCTTCTGCGTCATGTCGATCTTCAAGAGATCCACGTGGGAAATGGCGTGGCGCAGGATATCGGTCTGAAAGTCCTTCACCATCACCACCAGCTGGCCCGCCTTTTCGCCGGTGACCGTGAGGTCGATCAGGGCGTTGGTGCCCGCCGATCCCTTCATCATGTGCGTGAATTCCTTCGCGTGCAGCGAAAGGTTCACGGGCTTCTCGCCGCGTCCGTACAGGACCGCCGGGATCCGGCCGTCCTTACGGAGTCTGCGGGTGATTCCCTTCTTTCCGCCTTCTCGAACTTCCGCCGCCACTTTTAAACGTTCCATAAATATCTCCTCAAATGTCCCTAGACGAACAAGGATGAAACCGACTCTCCGGTGTGAATCCGCCGGATCGCCTCCGCGAGCAATTTGGCCACCGTCAACGTCTTGATCTTCGGGCACTGCTTGGTCTTGTCGCCCAGCGGGATGGTGTCGGCCACCACCATCGCCTCGATCGGCGATTCGTTGATGCGCTGAATGGCCGGCCCCGAAAGGACGGCGTGCGTGGAGATGGCGACGACCGACTTGGCCTTGTGCGCCATGATGGCCTTGGCCGCCTGGGTCAGCGTTCCCGCCGTGTCCACGATGTCGTCGACGATGACCGCGTTCTTGCCGCTCACGTCGCCGATCAAATTCATGACCTCCGACTGGTTCGGCCCCGTCCGCCGCTTGTCGATGACGGCCAAGTCCACGTTCAGACGTTTTGCGTAGGCGCGCGCCCGCTCGGTGCCGCCGGCGTCCGGGGTGACCATGATGAGGTCGTCCGGGGCCCCGCGCTCCTTCATCAGCCAATCGAGGAAGATCGGGGTCGCATAGAGGTGATCCACGGGGATGTTGAAAAAACCCTGGATCTGGCCGGCGTGGAGGTCCATGGCGAGCACGCGGTGGGCGCCCGCCGAAGTCAAAAGGTCCGCGACGAGCTTGGAGGTGATCGGCGTTCGCGGCTGGACCTTCCGGTCCTGGCGGGCGTAGCCGTAGTAGGGAATCACCGCCGTGATCCGGTCCGCCGACGCGCGCTTGAGCGTGTCGATGATGATCAGCAGCTCCATCAGATTTTCGTTCACCGGGGCGCAGGTGGACTGGATGACGAAGACGTCCATGCCGCGGACGTTCTCCTCAACCTCGACGAAGATCTCGGCGTCGGCGAAACGGCGGATGGTCGACTTGCACAAGGGCACGCCGATCTCGCCCGCGATTTTCTTCGCCAGATCGGGATTCGCGGTCCCGGAGAAGATCTTCATTTGTTGATAAATCGACATAATAGTGGGGAGAGATACCTCTCTCTCCCCAAACCCCTCATCTGTTTTTCAAACCGTCACATCGTTCACTTCGGAAGGAAACCTTCCTTCGCTCACTCTATCTCGGGGGCGTGGAATCGAACCACGATTAAGGGCTTCAAAGGCCCCTGTCCTACCGTTAGACGACCCCCGAATGCTTCATCCAACGCTCGAACACGAACACATCCACCAGGGAGGTCGTTGCGACTTCAACGCCTCGGCGGCCTGCTTTAACTTTTTGGGGTCGGAATAAAGACCGTAAACGGTCGATCCGCTCCCGGACATAAGGGCCGTGTCAGCACCGCAGGCCTTGAGGGCTTCTTTCGCCTCTCGGACCTCTTGCGAGGCGGGCAGCACGACCGATTCCAGATCATTGGCCAGATAGGGGACTAAGTCCGCTAACGACTCGAAAACGGCGGGCAAAGTAGCAGCGGGTACCGCCGGTGTCAACGACTCGATTTTTAATTGGGAATACACCCATTTGGTGGCGATTCCGACCCCCGGATGGACCAAAAGGACGTTTAAGGGCGGTATTTTGGTCAGAGGCCGGACCTGCTCCCCGATCCCCATTACCCACTTGGCCCCGTCCTTCAGGAAGAACGGGACGTCCGCTCCGACTTGATAAGCGACTTCGGAATAGAGGTCGGCCGGCATCTGGCGGCCGGTGAACCGTTCCACGGCCCTCATGACGGCGGCGGCGTCGCTGGATCCTCCTCCCAGACCGGCGCCCATCGGAATGACCTTCTTTAAGGCCAGGGACATTCCGCCCGCATAACCCAAAGCCTTTGCAGCGAAGCGGAAGGCCTTCTCGACGAGAGAGCCTTCGCCCACGGGCACGTCCGGATGGTCGCAGGAGGCCGCCCAGGCGCCGGGCGCGTCCAAGGCCTCCAGGCTCAGCTGGTCGCCGATGCTTAAGGGCACCATGAGGCTCTGGAGATCGTGATAACCGTCCGGACGCCGGCCGGTGATCTTCAAGCCGAGATTGATCTTGGCGGGGGCCGCCAGACTCACCTTGCCTTTTTCACCAGGATTCATCATACGTTGGGGTCAATGGCCGACATCGCCGAAAATGTCAAAATCTCCGAGCGGAGACGCGGAAAAATGGTCACGCTCTCGTCCCTCCAAGAGGGCAAGATCCCGAGCTTCGACGGCACGAATCTTTATTACCGCAGTTTCGGCAAGGGACAACCTCCCATCGTCTGCTGCAACGGACTGGGCGTCGGCACCTTTTTCTGGGTGTATTTGGAGAGGGCCTTCCGGTCGATGCACCAGGTCGTGACCTGGGACTACCGCGGTCACGGCAAATCGGAGCTCAAAAAGAACCCTAAGAATTACAACCTTCAAGCCCTGGTGAAGGACTTGAAGGCGATGGTGGACCACCATGGGCTGGAGAAGCCGGTTCTGATCGGGCACAGCCTGGGCGTCCAGGTCATCCTGGAATTTTACCGGCGGTGGCCGGAAAAGGTCGGGGGGATGATCCTTTGTTACGGAACGTACGGCCGCCCCATGGATCATTTCTACAACACGCGCCTGTCGCGGTACTTGTTCAAGGTCCTGCACGAAATCTCGCTCGCCTTCCCGCGCGAGAGCAATTTGATCAGTCGCCTGCTCCTTCAGAATCCCCTCTCCTTCTTCTTGGGCGGCGTCCTGAAGGTCATGCATACGGGCATGATCGACAAGAAGGACACGGAGCGCTACATCGAGCACATCTTGTCGGTCGACCCCACGTTCTTCCAAATGCTC
>DASUFF010000052.1:0-13275 GCA_036274695.1 bacterium
ACGGTGGCCGCCTCCTCAAAGGGGACGTCGTGCTTCTCAAAATTGGCGATGGCCTTCTTAACGTCCCAAGAAAACATATTAGCGTATATACGGTAATTACTCTATCAAGAAATCACCGATTGCAACCAACTTTATTGATCAAATTTTTTCCCACAATCCTCCCACAGAAGAGACGAATTTGACCCGATATTGACCTCATAACGACCTTTCGGACTCATTCCGAGGATCGTCGTGAAATCCCGTTTACTTATTGATTTTCGGGCACATCCTGCTTAGTAGGGAGCCCATTGCGGGAGCCCTAAAGGACACCCGCACTTGGATGTTTGTTATCGATGCGGGAGTAGCTCAGTTGGTAGAGCGCGAGCTTCCCAAGCTTGAGGTCGCGGGTTCGATCCCCGTCTCCCGCTCCAAATAAAAAGGCCCTGTGCCGCCGCGGCGCAGGGTTTTTTTATTGGGCGAGGCCCCGCAGCCGCTCCATTTTTCGCGAGAGGTCCGCCGGCAGGGAGACCCCCGCGCTTCCCGTGTAGCTGAACGTCGTTTCCTGCACCCAGCGGTCGAAACAGCTTTGCGCCAGGGACGTATGCGGGGACGCCTCCACGCAGGTCTCGAAATAATACGACCCCAAATCCCATAGGAGCGGATCGCCCAAGACCGAGTGGGCGGCTCCGAGCAGGTAGAAGGCATGCGCCTTCTGGGTCTCGTCGGGAGAGTGGGCCAGGGCCTGTTGGGCGAAAGAGATGGCCCGCATGTAGCTGACGTCGCCGGCGTGATCGGCCGGATACCTTTGAAGCATCCTGGCCCGGTCGGCGGCCTTTTGGGCTTTTGCCAGCCACGTGCCGGCCGCGGCGTCCGCCTTCAACGGTTTTTCCTTCTTCCAATCCGAGACGTCCTTCTTCCAGGCGTCGATCTGGCCGCGGAAATAGCTCGAGAGGTCCTGGCGGGCCTCGACGCGGTCCAAGACGGCCTCGGCGCGCTTCGGGTCTTCCTTGACGCGGACGGCGAGGATCAAGGCGTTGCGCACGGCGTGCGCGAGCTCGGTGGACTGCGCCTCCGGCGAGGTCCGGCCTCCCAGGAGCGTGTCATAAAGGTCCAGGGCCTTGTCGAACTGCCGGGTGGCGGCGAGGTATTCCGCCTTTTGGAAAGACGTCAGCTTCAATGCCGCCACGCGCTTTTCGGCGTCCTGGAAATTCCCCTGGGCGGGTGTGCTCGTGTGGCATTCGAAGCAGAAGCCCGCGGCCGTTCGGATGCGGTTGCGCAGGTAGACGGGATTTCCGCTCTTCAAGCCGGCCTTCAGGTCGTCGAGGTATTCGGAATAGACGCCCGCCACCGCGGAGAGGCCGGGACGCGAGGCTCCGGTGACTTGGGGAAGGACGTGGGCGATGCCCGCCAGCCGGTCGATCAGCCTCACGATCTCGTTGTAGTTCTTCGTGGCCCGGAAGCTCTCCGGCGCGGCGGCGTACGCCTGCAGCTCCATGAGCGTCTCGAAGTTCTGCCGCATCATCGGCTTGACGTCGGCGTTGGCATCCGGCGCGGCGGCGGGCGGTTCGGCCCACGCGGATGGCAGCGCGAACAGGGAGAGGGCGAGCAGGCGAAGCAAGAAGGTTGTTTTCATAGGGTTCCTCTCATACCAAAACGGAAGTCGGGAGTCATCCTGTCTTACCGGATGGCCACGACGTCCCGGTTCTCTTCGGCGTATTTCCTGGCGAACGACAGCTCTTCCTCGTTCTCGGCGTGGATGGTGAACACGGCCTCTCCCTTCCGCACCGGATCTCCGGCCTTGGCGTGCAGATAAACCCCGGCGGCCGGATCGGCGGGGGCCCCCGCGAGCTTGGCGACGCGCGCGATCTTCAGGTTGTGGACGGCGAGGACGCACCCCGCCGTTCCCGCCCGGATCGCGGCCCGGAAGACCGCGCGGGACGAGGGAACCACCGGTCCCTGAAGGGCGGCGATCGCCCGGAACTTCCTTAAGGCTTCCCCCGACGCGAGGATCTCGCGGGCCTTCGCGGCGCCCCGGCCGCGGGCGACCGAGCCGGCGAATTCCAGGAGGCGGCCCGCCAGGTCGATCGACTTTTCGCGGAGGTCGGCCGGCGCGTCCTCGCTCCTTTCCAGGACCTTAAGGACGTCCCGCGCCTCCAAGTCCGGCCCGATGCCCCGGCCGATCGGCTGGCGCCCGTCCGTCAGCACCACGCAGACCTTGAGGCCGATCCGCTTTCCGACGCGTTCGAAAAGCGTCTTCAGCCTCAAGGCGTGGGCCTTGGTGCGCACTTTGGCGATGGGGCCCACGGGGACGTCGAGTAGGACGTGCGTGGCTCCGGCCGCTTTTTTCTTGGAGAGGATCGAGGCGATCATTTGGCCCTCGGAATCCAAGGACAGGGGACGCTCCACGGAGATGATGATGTCGTCGACGGGCGCGAGATGGAGAGATCCCCCCCACGCGATGCAGCCCCTCTCCGCCGCGACGATCCTCCTCATGTCGGCCAGGGACAGGCGGACGTTGGCGATCCGTTCCATCGTGTCGGCCGTCCCGGCGGGCGAGGTGATGGCGCGCGAGGACGTCTTGGGGATGGGAAGCCCGAAGGCGGCGACGATGGGCACGACGATCATCGTCGTCCGGTTGCCGGGGATGCCCCCGATCGAGTGCTTGTCCAGGACGATGGGCAGGTTCCAGCGGATGCTTTCCCCGGTCTCCGTCATCGCCTCCGTCAGCCAGACGATCTCGTCCTCGGACAAACGCCTCTGGGCGCAGGCGACGACGAAGGCGGTGAGCTCGATGTTGGAATACCGGTAGGCGGCGACGTCCCGCACGATGGAAAGGATTTCCTTTTTCGTCAGGCGCCGCCCGTCCAGCTTCGCGCGGACGAACTGGGTGGATTCGAGAGGGTTCGGGTGGGAAAGCTCCACCTCCGCGCCCTCGGGCGCTCCCAGGCGCCGGAAGGCCGTGTTGGAGAAACCGATCTCGCCGGCGTGCAGCATGCCGTTCTCGGTCATGTTGAGCGTGGCCAAGATCGCCTTCTTGCCGTAGCGGATTTCGAGCTTGGAGAGGGCGGAGAAGCCCTGGCTTTTGCAGATGTCGCAACCGACCGGCATGTAGACGATGTTCTCGCGGTAGGTGTCGATGCCCACCTTCCGCACGCGCAGCTTGGGCGTCATGACGCCTCCCTCGCGATGCGCTCCACGAAGGAGGCGTCCTCCGATTCGAAGTAGATCCGGAGCAGGGGTTCGGTCTTCGAGCGGCGGATCAGCACCCAGCCGGACGGAAAGGTCCATTTCACGCCGTCCAGCGTTGACGTCTTCGCGATCGCCTCGCCCGTCCTCCGCTCCCACAAGGCCGGGTCCAGGCGTTTTTCGACCTCCGCCTCCGACGGAAGCTTCAGGTCGATGCGGCGATAGTGAAAGCGCCCGTATTTTTTCCCAAGCTCGTGGAGCAAGGCGGGAATCGTTTTCTTCCGCGCCGCCAGCATTTCCAGCAGCAGCGCGTGCGCCATCAAGCCGTCCTTGAAGGGGAGGTGTGGCCCGTAGGCCATCCCGCCCGTCTCCTCGATGCCGATGAGAGGGGAGGCGTCGCCGCCCATGTCGCGTCCCATCTTCATGAAGCCCACCGGCTCGATCTTCAAGGGGACGCCGAACTCCGCGCAGATCCTTTCCGTCATCGCCGAGCAACTCACCGTTTGATAGACCGCCCCGCGCTCGCCGCGGACGGCCAGCAAATACCAAACCATCAGGGAGCCCAAGGGATTGTTGGGGACATAGGCGCCCGTTTCGTCGACGGCGGAGAAGCGGTCTCCGTCCACGTCCGTGGCCAGTCCGGCGATCGCCCCCGTTTTCGGCGCGAGGGATCTCAGTTCCCCGAGGGACGATTCGTCCGGTTCCAATCGCCGCCGGCCGTAGGTGGGTTCCATGGCCGTCGGGACGGAGGAGGAGCGCGCCCCCAGCCGGTCCAAGAATTTCGGGAAGAGCGGGGCGACGGTGCCGCCGAAGGCGTCCCAGGCGACGGTCAATTTCGCGGACCGGATCGCCGCCGCGTCGACGCGCGCGAGGATGGCGTCCAGATAGCGCTCGCGCAGGGCGGAGGCGTCGGCGAGGGGCGCGAAGCGCCGGCCGGTGTCGAAGGGAAGGGCGGGAACGCGTTTCTTTTCCGCGAGGATCTCGTTGGCGGCCTTCTCCAGGCGGTCGGCCGCGTTCCGGTCGATCAGCCCGCCGCGCGCGTCCAGGATCTTGAAGCCGTTGTAGTAGTAGGGATTGTGGCTGGCCGTGATCTCCAGTCCGAAATCGTAAGCGCCCCCGGAATCGCGCACGAGCTTGGCCACGCCGGGCGTCGGAAAAATTTCGGGAATCAAGTCCACCCGCCATCCCTTTCCCGAAAGCAGGGCGGCGACGTGGTGCCCGCACGCCTCGGAAAGGAAACGGTTGTCGAAGCCCAGGAGGGCGCGTTTGGCCGGAAAGAGGTCCGCCAGGGCCGCGGCGACGGCGGCCAGCCGCGGGACGGTGAATCCGTCGGCGATGACCGCGCGCCAACCGGAATCGCTGATGTGCAAGGGTGTGGTCATGTCTCCGTCGTCCGAAAAGTCTATGGGATTCCTATAAACCCCGCTATGAGGAATCTCATACAAAATGTTTCCCTTCGTTTTTAAGCTCTGGCGTTACCACGGTTTGCCGACCGTCGACGAGACCCCGGACGTTTCGAAGGTCTCTCCGGTCGCGCCCGCCTCTCCCGTGGCCTCCGACCGGCTGGCGCGCGCTGACACCTATCGGAGGCAGGCCGACCTCCGGCGGGTCTGGCGGGAAAACTATCTCCCGCGTCTGTGGGCCGGCGGACGGATCGTTCCGGGAGGAGGGCCCCGCGTGATCCTGGCGGTGGACGATGGCGGGTCTTCCTTCGAAGGGGCCCTGAAGACCGCGACCTTCCTGGCCGACCGATGGAAGGCGGCGTTGGCGGAGTCGCCGGTCGTCCGTTCGGCGGACGAAACCTTCCGGATCGCGGAGGACGAAGGCGCCGATTGGCTGGTGATCGGCAAACCCTCCGCCGGCGAGGCGGAGGCCGGACCGGCGAGCCTCGCGGAAAGGCTCGTTCGCGAAACCGGGTTGACTGTCCTGGCCGACCGGGAGGGGAGCTTGGCGAACGGGGTGCGCCGGATCCTCATCCCCGTGGACGGGACGGCGTCGTCGCTTCCCGCCGTCGCGGAGGGGCTGCGTTGGGCGCGCGCGTTCTCGGCGGAGCTGATGGTCCTCCACGTGGCGGAGAAGGCCGCGGAACGGGAGACCGAGCACGCGGACTTTTTGGACATCTTGGAAGCGGTCGGATGGAATTCAGTCGCGCACGAGACGCGAATCGGCCGCGGGACGGTGGCGGAGGCCATCCTGGAGGCGGCGCGCGACGGAGGCGCCGACCTGATCCTCATGACGACGAAACGGGCGCTGATCGCCGCCGAGGTGACGAGGCGGTCGTCCGTTCCCGTCTTTGTCCTTCATGCGGCGGAGGTCTTCTAAAGAGATTTTCCGGAGGGCGCCGGCTCGTCGTGGGAGAGGTGGCAGCGGAAGCAGTCTTCGGCCAGGCGGTTCATGGAGTCTTCCGCGCCCGAATGGTTCTTAGCCTTCGCGTTTTTCCGGAAATCGGCGAGGTCGTCGAGGAGGCGGTCGAACTTCTTGCCCGGATGGCCGGAGGCCTTGAGCGAACGGACGGCCTTCACGCGGGTATTCATCTCGTCCAAAAGCTTCAGGATCGCGTCGTAGTCGGGCGGCTTCTTGCCCAGGGGGACTTCCAGGTCCCGGAAGACCTGCATCAGCCCCCTCATCTGATCCTTCAGCTGGAGCTCTTCGGGGCACGGGACCGCATCGGGGCCTTCGCCGGCGAAAGCGGGGGACGCTCCGAGAAGAAGCAGGACGAACGGCAGGATTTTTTTCATATGACAGAGATCATAGCGGCCGAAATGGGGGCGGGCTAGGGTAAAATACGATGATATCCATGGATCCCGTCCATCTTCATCTGATGCTGTGCCACGTCCCGGTCGTCGGCCAGGCGATCGCCTTCGCCGGCTTGGTCGTCGCCTTTTTCAAAAAAGACGCGTCTTTCCGCCGCTGGGCGCTGGGCTTGAGCTTCGCCACCGCCCTGACGGCCCTGCCCGCCACCTGGAGCGGCGAGGGTTCGGAAGACCGAGCGGCTTCCCTGACGGGCGTCTCGATGGACGCGATGGAGGCGCACGAGGAGGCGGCGGAAACGGCCCTCGCGGTCACCTTGGGCGCCGGCGGCGCGGCGGCGCTGGCCTTGATTCTGATCCGGACTCGGGAAAAGGCGGCCCGTATCGCCGTGGCCGTCGCGGCGGCGGCGAGCCTGGTCGCCCTGGGCTATTTGGCGAAGGCGTCCAACTTAGGCGGAGGCATCCGCCATCCGGAGGTCCGCTCGGCGCCGGGGCCTCAATAGTTGCGTTGCGGGGCGTTCTCGGCGTGGCAGCGGAAGCAGGCGTCGTAAAGGCCGTCCACCTGCTTGCGGAGGGTGATGGGGTCCTGACGGGCGGCGGCCTTGCGGATCTTGGCGAGTTGGGAGTTGAGCCCCCCGATCGGCTCGTTCCACTCCTTGTCCGGGACGACCTTCTGGATGGTGCGGCCGGTCGCCTCCATCTGAGAGACGGCCTTCAGGATGGCGTCGTAGTCGACGTTGCTCCCCGTGAAATGCTCTTCGATCCCCGAAAAGCCGTTCTCCATGAGGGCCATCTGCTGGCGGAGTTGCAGGATCAGCTTCGGGTCGTTGACCTGGGAGTGCGGCTTGTAGGTCCGTTCGCGCGCGAAGCCCAGGGAGGCGGTGGCGAGCGCGGCGACGGCTAACACGGCGGCGGCGATGGGCTTCATAGGGGCTCCTTATGGCTTGAGCGGCGCGTGGGCCTGATGACATTTGAAACACGTCTGGAACAGGAGGTCCAAGTTGCCCTTCAGGGCGGCGAGATCCCTCCGCTTCGCGTCGCGCTGGAGGCCGTCGAGCTGCGCGCCGAGTTTTTCCAGCGGCTCGCGCAAGGCCTCGCTCGGGTTGACCTTTCGGATCTTCCGGGAGGACGCTTCCATGTCGTCCAGCGCCTTCTTCACCGCCTTGTAGTCGACCTTGTCCTCGGTCGCCATGATCTGAAGATCGACGAAGCGCATCTCCAAGGCCGTCATCCCCTCCCTCAGGGGGATGTAGACCTCGGGATCGGTGATGGAGGGATGCATCGGAGCGTCCGTTTTCGCGACTTTTTCGGCGGCAACCGCCGATCCGGCCAGCAGGACAGCGAATGCCAGGAACAACCGTTTTTTCATGAGAGAGATCATGACGCCCCCCGTATCGTTTGTGTATGATTCCTATCATGTCCCCGGCCGGCCCATCACCTGAATTTTTCGCATCGCTCACCCGGACCTGCAAAACCCGGGATGGCCGCGAGATCCTCATCCGTCCGATCCGTCCGGAGGACGCGAAGATCGAATGGCAATTCGTCCACGACCTTTCTCCCGTGTCCCGGTACCAGCGCTTTCTGTCGGCCTTGAGGGATCTCACCCCCGCGATGGTCGAGACGTTCACCCGCGTCGACTACGGGCGGAACATGGCCTTGATCGCGACGGCGAAAGGGAAGGGGGACGCGAAGGAGTTCGAGATCGCGGTCGGTCGCTACGTCGCCGACCGGGACGGCCGTGGCTGCGAGTTCGCCCTGGCGGTCGCCGACGACTGGCAGGATTGCGGCGTCGGCTACCAGATCCTGACGGACCTGATCCAAGCCGCCCGCCGCCAGGGCATTGGGACGATGCGCGGCCTGGTCTTCGCGACCAACTCCCGGATGATCCGGTTGATAAAGGATCTGGGCTTCGCCGTCGTCCGCTCCGCGGAGGACGCCACCGTCGTCGAAGCCGTGATGGATCTGGCCCCGCCCGACGGAACTCCGCCTACTCGCACAGGAACTTGAGCAGGTCCAGGCTCGTGACGATGCCGATGACCCGTTCGTTCCGCGTCACGAGCAGCCGGTGGACCCGGCCGGTGACCATCGTCCGCGCGATCCGCGAGACCGGCGTGTCTTCCGGGACCGTGTAGAGGGTCGGCGTCATGATGTCGCGGACGAGGAGGTCGCGGTTCTCCAGCGGGACTTCCTTGAAGTCGTCCAGGTTCAGCCGGCGCTCCCAACCCGTCGCGAAATAGGGGGAGATCGCCGCCTCCGTCGCGCCGCCGGTTTCGGCCTCGCCCTCGGCGATGTCGGTCAGCGACACCACGCCGATCAAGCGGCCCTCCCGGTCGGTCACCGGGGCCCCCGAGATTTCCCGGTCCACCAGGAAGGCGGCCAGGTCCCGCACCGGCATGACGTCCGGAACCGTCTCGATCTCCGTCTGCATCACTTCCTTGGCCGTCGCGTTTTCCATGGCTCCTCCTTGAATGGTTCAGTCGCCGTCTTCGTATTCGGCGGGCTCTCTTTCTCCCATTTTCGCCTCTTCGTCTTGAAGACCCAATGATCCCCGTCGGGTGGCCGCCTGATTTTCGTCATGAGGGCCGGGTCCGGCGGCCAGCGTCATCATGGTCTTCAAGACCGCATCGGGATTGAGAGAGATCGAGTCGATGCCTTCCTCCGCCAGGAAGCGGGCGAATTCGGGATAATCGCTCGGGGCTTGGCCGCAGATGCCGATCTTCGCCCTCGCCTCGTGGGCCCCGCGGATGGCGAGCGCAATCATCTTTTTGACCGCCTCGTTCCGTTCGTCGAAAAGGCCGGCAACGATCCGCGAATCGCGGTCCAGTCCCAACACCAGCTGCGTCAGGTCGTTGGATCCGATGGAAAAGCCGTCGAAATGCCTCGCGAAATCGGAAGCCAAAAGGGCGTTCGAGGGGATCTCGCACATCATGTAGACTTCGAGACCCTTTTCCCCGCGCTTGAGCCCGTTCTTCTCCATCTCTTCCAGCACCTTCCGGGCCTCCTCCACCGTCCGGCAGAAGGGGATCATCACTTTGAGGTTGGCCAGGCCCATCTCCTCGCGGGCCTTCTTCACCGCGGCGCATTCGAGGGCGAAACCTTCGCGGTAGCGCGGGTCGTAGTAGCGGGAGGCGCCCCGGAAGCCGATCATCGGGTTCTCCTCCTCGGGCTCGAACTCCCGGCCGCCGATCAGGTTCGCGTATTCGTTGGTCTTGAAGTCGGACGTCCGGAGAATGACTTCCTTCGGATAGAAGGCGGCCGCGATCTTGGCCGCGCCCTGGGCGAGGCGGTCGACGAAAAAGTCCTTCTTGTTTTGATAGTGGCGCGTCAGCTCGCCGATCTTCCGGACGGCGTCCCGGTCCTTGAGGTCCGGGTAGCGGATCAAGGCCATCGGATGGATCTTGATGGCGTTGGTGATGATGAACTCCATCCGCGCCAAGCCTACGCCGTCGTTCGGGATCCGCGACAGGCCGAAGGCCCGGTCGGGCTCGCCGACGTTCATCAGGATCGGCGTCCCGGGTTTTTTCAGGCCCTTGAGCGAGACGGTTTGGACGTCGAATTTCAACCGTCCTTCATAGACGCGCCCGGCCTCGCCCTCGGCGCACGAGACCGTCACCTCCCGGCCCTCCGCGATTTCCTCCAGCACCCCCTCCGCGCCGACCACCGCCGGAACGCCCAGCTCGCGGCTGACGATCGCCGCGTGGCAGGTGCGTCCGCCGCGCTCGGTGACGACGGCCGCCGCCTTCTTCATCACCGGCTCCCAGTCGGGGTCGGTCATCTCGGTGACCAGCACCTCGCCCTCGCGGAAGCGGGCGATGTCCTTCGCGTCCCGGATGAGCCGCGCCCGCCCGGCTCCGATCTTCGATCCGACCGCCTGGCCCGTCGCCAATACGGGTCCCTTTTCCACGAGGCGATAGGTCTCGAGGACGTTCCGGTCCTTCACCGCCTGGACGGTCTCCGGACGGGCCTGAAGGATGAAGAGCTCCCCCGACTCTCCATCCTTGGCCCATTCGATGTCCATCGGGAGCGGGCGTCCCGCCTTGCGGCCGTAATGCTCTTCGATCGCGATGCCCCAGCGGGCGAGCTGCAGGATCTCGTCGTCCGAGATCGAAAATCGCCTCCGGTCGCTCGGAGGGACGGGTACGTTCCGCGTTTCTTTCGTGCCGCCGCGCGCATTGTAGACGAGCTTCATTTCCTTGGAGCCGAGCGTCTTTTGAAGGATGGGTCGGAAGCCTTGCGCGAGCGTCGGCTTGAAGACCAGGAACTCGTCCGGATTGACGGTCCCCTGAACGATGTTTTCGCCGAGCCCGTAGGACGACGTGATCAGGACCGCGCCGTCGAAGCCCGACTCCGTATCGATGGTGAACATCACGCCCGAGGCGGCGAGATCCGAACGCACCATTTTCTGAACGGCGACGGAGAGGGCGACTTGGAGGTGATCGAAGCCCTTGTCGATGCGGTAGGAGATGGCGCGGTTGGTGAAAAGCGAGGCGAAGCAGCGGCGGCAGGCGTCGATCAATGCCGATTCGCCGCGTACGTTCAAAAAGGTTTCCTGCTGGCCGGCGAAGCTCGCGTCCGGGAGGTCTTCGGCGGTGGCGCTGGAGCGCACCGCCACGGCGGCGTTCTCGTCCTTGCCGCGGAGCCGCGCGTAGGCCGCACGGATTTGGGTCTCCAATCCGCGCGGCAAAGGCGCCTCCAAGACCAAACTGCGGATCTTCTCGCCCCGCCTCGCGAGATCGGCCACGTTGCCGGGCTTGAGTCCCGACAAGGTCTCGCGCATCTTCGCCTCGATCCCCGATTCCGCGAGGAGGGCGCGGTAGGCCTCCGCCGTGACCGCGAAGCCTTCGGGGACGCGGATCCCCTTGGGGGCGAGCGCCCGGACCATCTCCCCGAGCGAGGCCGTCTTGCCCCCCACCAGCGGGATGTCGCCCAAGCCGATGGCGTCGAACCATCGAATGTAGGCGTCTTGAGAGGGACCCATAACCTATTTCTTGAACTTGACCGCCTCTTCCGACCCGCCCGTCGCGTTACCGGCGGTGTAGGAGTGCGCCCCGGTGCCCGCGAGTTTGCCGCGGTCGACGATCAGGTACTCGTTGCGGATCGGTCGGCCCTCGAGCCAGCACTCCAAGATCTCCCGCGTGCCCGCTGCGTAGCGCGCCTGCGCCGAGAGCGACGTGCCCGACACGTGCGGCGTCATGCCGTGATGGGGCATCGTCCGCCACGGATGGTCCTTCGGCGGCGGCTGCGGGAACCAGACGTCGCCGGCGTAACCGGCGAGCCGGCCGCTCTCCAGGGCCCGGGCCACGGCGTCGCGGTCGCAGATCTTGCCGCGCGCCGTGTTCACGAGATACGCGCCGCGTTTCATCTTGCCGATCAATTGATCGTTGAAGAGATGTTCCGTCTCCGGATGCAGGGGACAGTTGATCGTGACGACGTCGCAGAGGGGCAGCATGGATTCGACGCTCGCGTGGTAGGTGAGCCCCAGTTCCTTCTCGACCTTCTCGGGCAGCCGGTGCCGCTCCGTGTAATGCAATTTGACGTCGAAGGGCTTCAGCCGTTTCAAGACGCCCAGGCCGATGCGGCCCGCGGCGACCGTGCCGATCGTCATGCCTTCGATGTCGTAGGATCTCGCCACGCAATCGGCGATGTTCCAGCCCTTTTTGACCACCCAATCGTAGGAGGGAATGTAATTGCGGGCCAGGGCCAGGATCATCATGACGATGTGTTCGGCCACGCTGTTGCTGTTGCAATAAGTGACTTCGGCGACCGTGACGCCCTTTTCCATGGCGGCCCGGAGGTCTACGTGGTCCGAGCCGATGCCGGCGGTGATCGCCAGTTTCAGCTTCTTCGCCTTGGCGATCCGGTCCGCCGTCAGATAAGCGGGCCAGAAGGGTTGCGAGATGACGACGTCCGCGTCCGGCAATTCCTTTTCGAAGACGGAATCCGGGCCGTCTTTATCGGACGTGACCACGAAGGTATGGCCCGCCTCCTCCAGGAACTTGCGCAACCCCAAGGCGCCGGAAACGCTGCCCAACAACTGGCCCGGCTTGAAATCGATGCGTTTGGGGGTCGGCAGGGTCTGCCCGTCGGGGTAGACTTCCAATCTCGGGATGCCGTCCCGGGCGTAGGATTTGGGATAGCCGTCGACCGGGTCGTCGTAGAGCACGCAAAGGATTTTCGACATGCCGCCTCCTGATTGGGGCCGATAAGAAACATCAGACACCCAAGGCGCTTTTTTCGACATGACGGGCGTTAGGTCGCGGAATGATTTGCGTCAGTGTCTCAAGGGCCGTCGATACGGAAGGAGCCGAGAAAACGCTGCACCCGGTCGGGATCGATGGGTTTGCCGTCCGACAGCATGTAGTGGACGACGTAGATGCGGTCGCCCCGCAGGAAGAAACGGGCGAAGCCGAAAACGCCGGGGTTGTCCGCCTGGCCCGCATAAGCGAGTTCGGCGCCCTCGTACCCCTTTTTTCGAAAGAGACGATAGGCCAGTTCGCCTCCCCGGACGTTTTTGAGAAGGGCTTCCTTGGCCTTTTTTAGGATCGTCGTCGGTCCGCCGAACACCAGGGCCACATGGGGGAGGTCCGAATATTCGACGGTGAATTCCTCGGAGGGCGACTGGACCGTGAAGAGACGGTTCGTTACGCTGCCGACGAAGGTCTTTTCGACGGATTCGGAAGGGACGGGTTCGCCCGGCATCTCCACCTGAAATCCGCCTTCCTCCGAATGAAAGACGCGCCAACCGTCCGCGACGGCGGTTGAGGCCAGCCACATCGAGAGCATCGCGAGCCCGATCCTTTTTCCCACGCCTTGAGCATAGCACGGCCGGGCGGCTGATTCCTTGAATTGGAAGCCGGACGGGAGAATAATAGGGGCGGTTTCCGCGGAGGTCCTCGCCATGCAACCCAAAGCGTTCGCGGTTCTCGCGTGTCTCCTTGCCGCCGTTCCCGTCTCCCTCGCCGCGGCCCCGGGCGATCTGGACGCCGGATTCGGGGCCAATGGCCTCGTGATCGTCAACATCAACAATCAACAGAGTTTTCCCGCCGGTCTCGCGATTCAGGACGACGGAAAGATCGTCATCGGCGGGACGAACGGGCCGGTGGGGGCGCGTGATTTCATGGTCATCCGAGGCCTGCCGGACGCGACGCCTGATCCGGCCTTCGGCAACAACGGCGTGGCGGTGACGCCCGTCGGTCCGGGCGAGGACGTCGCGCGGGACATAGCGGTGTTGCCGGACGGGAAGATCCTGGCGGTCGGCTCGACCGACCTCAATGGAGGTTTCGACGTCGCTTTCGTTCGCTATCATCCGGACGGCAGTCTCGACGGGACTTTCGGAACGGGCGGAATCGTGATCGCTCCC
>DASUFF010000053.1:0-22963 GCA_036274695.1 bacterium
GAGAGTAAATTGCGGGGCCGTCATCCCTTCGGGAACGACGCCACGCAGACACCCATTGACGAAGTCGGCCTGATGAGGACCTTGGCACTGGCACATCGCCATTGCCGGAGCCGCCCGGCATTGACAGACCAGTTTCTCGGCGTCGGTCAGAGAGGCGTCCGCGTCATTCAGGCAGCATTGGAAAAAAAGCCGATCATAGGAAACTCTCTCCTCGACCTCCACCTCGAGAATCTCCCCCCGGTCCGGATAAAGGTAGGTATGACAGCAGGTGTTGGCTTGGGCCGCTTGGCTTGAAGGAAACTCCGCCACGATCGCGACGCACCGGTCTTCTTCGGGCGTCGGCGAGGCCGGTGCAGGCGTCGATGATTCGGGTGCCGGCAGAGTCGGAGTCACCCAGGGGATATCGCCGATCGAGGGGATGATCGGCCTGACGGCTCCCGGCGGGAGCGGCAACGTCGTACCCCACGCTTGAGGAAAGGCCGCGAACGCCAGGACGCTCGCAACCGCCAGGGAGTACCGAAGGTGTTTCATGTTTTAAGCCTCATTCTTATTATCTGAACCGCAACGACGGCGCTGCCGGCGAAGTCCGGATATCCTTCAAATACTCGGGAGGAATCGTCGGCAGCTTGGGCGGAAGGGGCACGGGCATTGCACCGGGGTCCGCTTCGTCGTTCAACCTCTCAACCAAGGATCCGTCGGGATTGGCCATCGCGATGTAGCAGCCTCCGGACGACGCCATGGAAGCCATGTCCGAAGTGGCCGCGGAAAGGCTGCAGCCGGTAAAGAAGATCTTGCGGTCGTCGGTCGTCCAGGCCACGCTCCCCTGAACCCCTTCGAGCGGCAGACGCACCGCGTTCCGGCAATAATAGGGGCCGTCGGCAGAAGACGCGCCCAAATCGCACGTCCACACTTGGGACAAATTCTCCTCCGTTCTCCGCAAAAAGGCCATACGTCCATCCCGGCTGATGGAGGGAGAAAAGCCTTCGAAAGCGGCGTCGGATGTCTCGCTTGCCCGGAGAAAACTGACCGCCAGCGTATCCATGTTGAGAACCTTCAGCCCCTGGCCGGCGTCGCCCGTCGAAAATATGACCTTATGATAAAAGGGATCCGAAGGGTTCATGGAAGGCGAGGCATCCAAGGTCACACTCTCGCGGGAGTCACCCATGTAAAGGGCGAGGTCTCCCCAGCGAATCATTGAATTTCCGCCTGTCGCCGAAGTTTGCGAAAGAGACAAAAAAACGATCCGGCCGTCGGAGGCGAAGGACGCTTCCATCCAAGGCAAAAATGCGTAAATGCCGTCCCGGTATTGCGTGAGGAGGGAGGTATCCGCCTCAGATCCGTCTTCATTGATGAAACCGATCTGTGTACGAATGGCGGGATACCGGGTGAACCCAAAAAACGCGATGGTCGCCTCTCCGGAGGCCGCCGTTCTCACGTCGCGCGCGATCGAATATTGGGACTCGACGTTGTTCGTCAATTTCACGCGCTCCCCGCCGCAGGTATCTCGCCGGTAGAGGTCGATGATACCGTCCGCCGCGGAGCTGTAGACATAGCGGTAACAAGTCGCCGGTGTAGAGGTGACAGCTCCCGGAGGTATTTCAATCGAGCCTTTGATGCGTGGCAGTGACGGCTTTACGAAAAACTTGCCGTACCAAGACTTTCCGGTCCCGGCTTGGACCGCCGATGCCAGCAAGATTCCGGCGAGTCCCCAGGCAATGGCCAAGCGCTTCATCCATCCCCCCCTTTTCGGAGAGATGCACAAACAATACCAGACATGAGGACCGAAATTTTCGGTCCAAGCGATTGATTTTATTTAAGTTTAATTAAAAATGAGACGTCCGGCGCTTATCATTCTGATAAACTTTCTCAGTTTGAGAAGACTTAGATCGGGAAGTTAACCGGCGGCGGCCGCCGCGGGCATGGCGGGCAGGAGATTCGCGAAACGGGGATTGGGGCCTTTCTCTCCATGCTCCAAATAGCTCAGAACACGCTTCGGCAACGAATCGTACAACGCCCCCAAAGACGTTTTGATTTTCTCGGAATAGTAGGAAGGCGGACGCGCCGTGTGGCCGCCGTAGAACGCCCGGAATTCCGGGTCCGTCTTGAGCAACCGGTGCATCGTCCCGAAATTGCCACCCCACCCTTGATTGGCGAAGACCGCGCGGATCAGATTCATCCATCGCGGGAGAGGATGCGTGTTCGCCTTGAAGCGTTGCCAGATCTTGCGCGGCGAATGGGCGTAGGCGCCCAATTCGCTGATGTTCCGGTACAGATCCTCGAACGAATAATTCTTAGGCCTGACGTTCAAGCCCGAGGTCCCATCCAGGAAGGGAAACGGCACGTCCACCACGCGGCCTTCCGACAGGTACTGGCGGTTCAACGGCGCGGAGTTGCCGAAGGCCGTGATGAAATTGAAGTTTGGGTAAACGCCGGGAGCCAAATCGATGAATTTTTTCGTCAACTCGAAGGGCTCCGTCCCCTCTTCCGTGTCCAATCCGAAGATGTGGTTGGTCTGCACGTACGGCAGATGCCTCAAAATCATGTTCACCTGGTCGGCCACGCTTCTGACCTTCTCCAACCCTTCGTTCTTACCCTGCTTGGACTTGCCGTTGAACTCGAACCAGGATTCCACGCCCGGCAGCATGATGACGAAATTGTTCTTCTTGAGACGCTGAACGTTCTTTTCGTTCAAGATGGACAGAGTTGATTCCGCGCCGAAAGCGATGCGGCCCGGCGGCACGCTGGACTCGATCACGTCCAGGTATTCGTCGAAACGCACGCCGAAGTTGGGATCGTACCAACCCACCATCGGCGGCTTTGGCTGCGAGGCCAAGAAGGCCAAGTCCTCGCGGATGTGGTCGTAGGACAGCGGCTGGTAGTCGATTTCCGAGTCGATGCAGAAGGAGCACGTGTAAGGACAGCCCAGGCTCCCGATCATCTGCACCACGCGGATGAACTTGGTCTTGGCTAAGTTGACCTCGATGAACTTCCAGCGTTCGCGGACGCTCGGCAGCTCCCGCGGCTGGCGCGCCGCGGCCAAGAGCCGGCCTTCTCCCGGATTCGGCCGGGGATCCTCCAACAATTCGCGGATGAGCTCCTTGTCGGTCAATCCCAAGACGTAATCGAAGTACTGGCGGGAATCCTCCGCATAGGAGCGCGCGTGCGGTCCGCCGATGACGGTGACGACGCCCTTCTGTCTGAATTGATTGGAAATCGCGTACGCCGCATAGGCGTTCTGCGTGAAACAGCTGATGAACAGAACATCGAGGTCCTGCGGGATCTCCTTCTGGAGATCCTCGAAGCCCGTATAGCTCATGTAACGGACAGTGTGCCCCAACTGCTCCGCCCACACCGCGATGGCCTGGGGCATGAACGACGTGCGGTTGGGATTGGTGATGCGGGCATACAGAGACTTGGTGGGCTCGCCGGCCACCAGGTCCAAAATACCGACACGAAGAGAACGCCGACGCAAACCCTGCAAGGAAAGTTGCATTTATATTCCTTTTTAGCCCTTAGTTCGGACGGGTTGAAGGCGGGCGGAGAAGAACGTGGATACACTGCCAAAGTCGAAAGGTCTAGGAAAGACGGCGAGATGATCAAATATTAATTGACGCGCTACAGCGGAATATTTCCGTGCTTCTTCGGAGGGTTCTTGTCCCTCTTATCCTTCAACATTTCGAGGGATTGAATGATCTTCAGCCTCGTCTCCCGCGGGAAAATCACCTCGTCTATGTAGCCTAATTCGGCCGCCTTGAAGGGATTGGCGAAGGTCTTGCGGTAGTCGTCGGTCAGCTTCGTCCTTTCGGCCACGGGGTCCTTGGCCGCGTCGATCTGCTTCTTGAAGATGATGTTGACCGCCCCGTCCGGTCCCATGACGGCGATCTCGGCCGTCGGGTAGGCGAAGTTCACGTCGCCGCGCACGTGCTTGGAGCTCATGACGTCGTAGGCCCCGCCGTAGGCCTTGCGGGTGATGACGGTCACCTTGGGCACCGTCGCCTCGCAGAAGGCGTACAAGAGTTTGGCGCCGTGGCGGATGATGCCGCCCCACTCCTGATCCGTACCGGGCAGGAAGCCGGGGACGTCGACGAATGTGACGATGGGAATATTGAAGGCGTCGCAGAAACGAACGAAGCGCGCGCCCTTCACCGACGCGTTGATGTCCAAACAACCCGCGAGCACCTGGGGCTGGTTGGCGACGATGCCCACCGGACGGCCGCCCATGCGGGCGAAGCCGATCAGCATGTTCTTGGCCCAGTGCGCCTGCACCTCGAAGAAGGAATCGCGGTCGGCGACGTGTTCGATCAACCCTTTCATGTCGTAGGGCTTGTTCGAATTGTCGGGGATCCATTCATCCAATTTGGCTTCGGCCCGATCGGCCCGGTCGTCGGTCTGGAGGAACGGCGGATCTTCGGTGTTGTTCGAAGGGAGATAGCTCAACAGCTTGCGGATCTGGCCGAGCAATTCGCGGTCGTCTTCGGCCACCCAATGCGCCACGCCGGACTTCGTATTATGGGTCATGGCGCCGCCCAAATCTTCCTTGCTCACCTCTTCGTGCGTCACCGCCTTGATGACCTCGGGACCGGTGATGAACATGTGGCTGGTGTTCTTCACCATCAGGATGAAGTCCGTCATGACGGGCGAATACACCGCGCCGCCGGCGCACGGGCCCATGACGCCGGAGATCTGCGGGACGACGCCGGAGGACAGGACGTTTCTCAAGAAAATATCGGCGTAACCGGCCAGACTCATCACGCCTTCCTGGATGCGCGCGCCGCCGGAATCGTTCAATCCGATGACCGGAGCGCCCACCTTCGCGGCGTGATCCATGATCTTGCAGATTTTCTTGGCGAAGACCTCGCCCAGCGATCCGCCGAAGACGGTGAAGTCCTGGGCGAAGACGAAAACCAGGCGGCCGTCGACCTTGCCGTAGCCGGTGACGACGCCGTCGCCGGGGAATTTCTGTTTATCGATGCCGAAATCGCTGCAGCGGTGGGTCATGAAGCGGTCGACTTCCACGAAGCTGCCGGGATCGAGCAATAAATCCACGCGCTCGCGGGCGGTCAATTTCCCGGCCGCATGATGCTTCTCGATGCGTTCCGCGCCTCCCGCCTTCAGGGCTTCTTGATTTCTACGCTCCAACTCAGCAATTTTAGCGGAGAGAGATCCCGCTCTCTCTCCGGTCCTCTCATCTGGCATTTTAGACCTCACCGTTCACTCCGAAAGGAGACCTTTCTCCGTTCACTTTAGGGCGGTGAAGGTGCCAGCGAGGGGCCCGTAAAGTCAACAAGGATGTCAGACGGGATGGGGGGTCAAATCGTGCAGGACGTGCTCGACTTCGGGGATCGGGACCTCGCGGTGCTTGTAGGGATCGATCAGCGTTTGGGCGTCTTTGTAGACGCGCGGCGTCTTATAAAGCCACAGGATCGCCTTCCAATGCGGAGGGGCGAGGTAGCGGTCGGGCGCGTGCTTTAGGATCGCCTTCCGGACCAGCGGGACGAACCGCGCGCTCATCGTGGGGAAATAATGGTGTTCCACGTGGTGGCTGAAGTTGAGGTGCAGGAAGTCGACGACCCGGGGGACCGTTACGCTCATCGAGTTGTCGACCGGCTCGTCCACGTCCACCAAGGGTCTTAAGAAGTGGTTCGTGGCGATGTAGGACATGAGGATGAAGTTGCCGACCGCAATGGGGATGACGACCCCGAACAACGCCCCCCGCGGCCCGGCCCAGACGGCCAGACCGATCCAGAAGGCGAAGAGCAGGAGACTTTCGGCGATCGCCCTCTTTCGCGGCAGGGCGTGGAAGAGCTTCGCGTACTTCTTGCTGATCACCCAGAGGACGATCTGGGCGTGATAGGTGAAGCGGTAGAAGAAAAAGAAAAACGTCAGGAAGTTGCCGGAGCCGACGCCCGTCTTGAATTGGAACTTCGCCAGCGGCACTTTTTGAAAGCGCGTCAGCGTGCCGTAGCTGTCCGGATCTATATCCGGCTCGTTGGTGTGCACGTGATGGACCTGGTTATGCCAGACCCGCCAGAGCGTCGGCGTGAAACCGTAAGGGGCGAAGGCCAGATAGCCGATGAGGTTCTGCACCCAGCGTTTCTTGGTCACCGCGCCGTGAAGAGTCTCATGGGCGAGGAAACCCAGGGTCCCGTACGTATTTCCGAGGATCAACGAGACCGGCAGGGCCCAATACCAGGCCAAGCGACCGGTCAGGAGGAGATAAAGGCAGGAAACGATGACGGCAACCAAAGGAACCGCCAGCCAGGCCCTTAAGGGTTGCGGCCGGAAGGCCTCCTTGGGCAGTTCGGCGCGGAGCTTCTCGGCGAGATCCAGGGTCCCGTTCATGAGGCCTCCTGATAGGGTATTTTTTGGATTCTAATGATCCGCAATCAGACAGAAAAGAACATTTTTCCAATTATTATTATCAAAATGAGAAAAGCGAGTTTCTTTCGGGATTTAGGCTTAGGAATATTTTTCCGGGGCATTTTCTCTCCCCATTTTTGAGGTTGATGTAAGGGAATTCGGTTTGCTAAAAGCCCGAATTCCTTAAGGAGAATCCTGCACACCCTATCGGGTGCGATTCAAACGTTAGAAACACTGGAGGAATTCATCGTGTTCCCGATCACCGTAGCCGCGCTGCTCGTCGTCGCCCTCTCCATCTTCGCCTTCTCCGTTTCCCGCTGGTGGAAGGTCATCAAGTCCGGAAAGCCGGACCCCCGCTTCAACGATTATCCGAAACGGATAAAAAACTTGGTCACAATCGCGTTTTTCCAAACGAAGATTTTAAAGGGCGACATCAAGGCCGGCCTGATGCACGCCATCATCTTCTGGGGCTTCTGCATCATCGGACTCCGGACGATCATCCTCTTCGGCATCGGCTTCTCCCCCACCTTCGCCCGCTTTTTCACGGAGAGCCTCCCGGGACATCTCTACACCTTCTTCCTCAACATCATCCTCTGTCTGGTCATGGTGGCGGTGACCTACGCCGCCTACCGGCGCGTCGTCGTTAAAGTCAGCCGCCTGACGCCGTCGATCGAAGCCCTCTTCATTCTCTTCATGATCTTCATGCTGTGCTTCACGGACTTCGTCTTCGAGGGCACGCACCTCGCCCATGACATGACGAACGCCGGTTGGGCCCCCGTCTCCGCCCTCTTCGGACTGGCTTTCCACGCAATGCACCTGTCCCCGATGACCGTAAGGGTCATCGGGGACGTCTCCTACCTGCTCCACATCGGTTTCATCCTTCTGTTCCTGAATTTCCTGCCGTACGGGAAACACTTCCACGTCTTCACCTTCCTCCCGAACGTCTTCTTCCTGCGCACGACGCCCTTGGGCCAACTGCGCATGCTGAACCTCGAGGACCCGAACGCAACCTCCTTCGGAACGGCGAAACTGACCGACATGACCTGGAAGGATTTGCTGGACGTCGCCACCTGCACCGAATGCGGCCGATGTTCCGCGATGTGCCCCGCTTTCAACACGGGCAAGGTCTTAAGCCCCAAGCAGATCAACATCGACGAGCGCGAATGGCTGCGCCAGGAAAACCACCTCGGAGGCGGACACGGCTGGCAGCCTTTCGCGGTCCGCGAAGGCGGCGGCGAAGTGCCGGAAGGAACCGAGAAGTGGATCACTCCGTTCGCAATCGATCCGGAGGTTTTTTGGAGTTGTACCACCTGCCGCGCCTGCGAAGAGGCCTGCCCCGTCGGCATTGAGTTCGTCGACCGCATCGTGGACGTCCGCCGGCACATGGTCTTGACCCAGGGCGTGATGCCCACCGAGGTCCAGGCCACGTTCCGCAACATGGAGGTCAACTCCAACCCCTGGGGCATCGCCGCCAGCGACCGGGCCGAGTGGTGCAAGAGCCTGGGCGTCAAGATGATGGCCGACCACCCGACCGCGGAGTACCTTTACTTCGTCGGCTGCGCCGGCTCCTTCGACGACCGCAACACGAAGATCGCCACGGCGTTGGTGAAAATGCTTCAGAAGGCGGGCGTCGACTTCGCCATCCTGGGCAAGGAAGAGAACTGCACGGGCGACCCGGCGCGGCGCATCGGCAACGAGTACCTTTACCAGACGCTGGCCAAGACGAACGTCGAGACGATGAACCGCTACAAGTTCAAAAAGGTCATCACGGCCTGCCCGCACTGCTTCAACGCCATCAAGAACGAGTATCCGCAGCTGGGCGGCAACTACGACGTCGTCCATCACACCGACTTCATCTACGACCTGATCAAGGACGGCCGCCTGACGCCGGTGCGGCCGTTGCCGCAAAAGGTAACCTATCACGACTCCTGCTACCTGGGCCGCTACAACGAGGTCTACGACGCGCCCCGCGAGATCCTGAAGGCGATTCCCGGCACGGAGTTCGAGGACGCCCCGCTCTCCAAGGAAAAGGGCCGCTGCTGCGGCGCCGGCGGCGGACGCATGTGGATGGAGGAGCGCGTCGGCAAGCGCGTGAACCAGCAGCGCCTGGAAGACCTTCAGACCGTTTCTCCCAACGTCATCGCCTCCGCCTGCCCCTTCTGCATCACGATGCTCGGCGACGCGACCCGAGAAACCGGCGTAGAAAACATTCAAACAAAGGACGTGGTCGAACTCCTCGCGGAGGCGATCGTTTAACACCCCCCGCTTCCCGCGGGGCAGCATTCGCTACGGCGAATAAAGGAAGCTAGATGGAAACAACAACGGCCATCAAGCAGGAAACGGTCGAAGAAGAGTCGAATTGGCAGGAGGAGCTCGCCAACTGGACCCGGCAGTGGGAGCTGGGTGGGCGCGATCTCTTCCAGCGCGCTTACGATTGGAAGGCCTACCGCCAATTCGCCAGCTCCGGCCTCTACCCCTACTTCCAGCCGTTGGACGAGAACCAGGGCCCGGTGGCCCGCTACGAGGGCCGCGAAGTCATCATGCTGGGCTCGAATAACTACCTGGGCCTGACGACCCATCCAAAGGTCCGCGAGGCCACCATCGAGGCCGTGCGCAAATACGGCACGAGCATGACCGGATCCCGCTTCTTAAACGGCTCGATGAAGCTGCATGAAGACTTGGAGAACAAGCTCGCGGCCTTCTTGGGCAAGCCGGCCTCCCTGGTCTTCACCACCGGCTACCAGGCCAATCTCGGCATGCTGACCGCCTTGATCAACAAGAGCGCCGTGGCCGTGGTCGACCGTTTCGCGCACGCCAGCATCCACGACGGCTGCCGGCTGATGGAAGGCGAAAACATCAAGTTCAAGCACAACGACCTCCAGGACTTGGATCGGATCCTCACCTCGATCCCGCGGGACACAGGCGCGCTGCTCTTCGTCGACGGCGTCTACAGCATGGAAGGCGATTTAGGCCCCCTGCCGGAGATGGTGAAACTGGCGAAGAAACATAAAATCCGCTTCGCGGTGGACGACGCCCACGGCCTGGGCGTCATGGGCCCCGGCGGGCGTGGAACATGCCACCACTTCGGCGTCGAAAAGGACGTCGATCTGATCGTCGGCACGTTCAGCAAGAGCTTGGCGTCCATCGGCGGCTTTGTCGCCGGCGATAAAGAGGTCATCGACTTCATCAAGCACTTCGGACGCCCGATGATCTTCTCCGCCTCGCTCGCCCCAGCCTGCGCCGCGGCGGCCAACGCGGCCCTCGATATCCTCGTTCAGGAACCGGAACGCGCCGAGACCGTCCGCAAGAACGCTCAAACGATGAAAAAGGAACTCTCGGCGATGGGCTACAAGACCGGCAACGCCGACGCCGCCATCGTCCCCGTCGTCATCGGCGATTCGCTCATTACCATGTGCATCTGGAAGGATCTGCTCGACGCCGGCGTCTATACCAATCCCGTGCTCTACCCCGCCGTCGGGAAGGGCCATGAAATGCTCCGCACGAGCTACCTCGCCACGCACGACGAAGACCACATCCACCGAGCCTTGGAGATCTTTCGCAAGGTCGGCAAGAACTACGGAATCACCGTCTAGGCATGCCCTCCCCGCTCACGATTCGTCCCGTCGAAACCGCCTCCGACCGCGAAAAATTCATCCGTTTGCCTTGGAAGATCTACAAGGACGATCCCGCCTGGGTTCCTCCCCTCCTGAAGGAGCGCCGCGAATTCCTGGACCCGAAAAAGAACCCCTACTTCCAGCACGCCGACGTCGTTCTCTTCTTGGCCGAGAAGGACGGCGAGCCGGTGGGACGGATTTCCGCCCAGGTTGACCGCCTCCATAACGACACCCACAAAGAGCAAACCGGATTTTTCGGACTCTTTGAATGCATCGACGACGCCGACGTCGCCCATTGTCTTCTGAACAACGCCGCCGGATGGCTCAAGTCGCGCGGCATGACTTCGATGCGCGGGCCGTTCTGCTTTTCCATGAACGAGGATGCGGGGGTGGCGGTCAAGGGCCGGGAATATCCGCCTTTCATCATGATGGCCCATTCGACGCCCTACTATGAACGCCTTCTCGAGACCTGCGGCCTCAAGAAACTGAAAGACCTCTATTGCTGGCGATACGATTCAGCGCGCCCCGTCCCCGAGGCGGCTCGCCAGCTCGCCGAAGAGGCGCGAAAACATCCCGGACTCGTCATTCGCGAGGTGGATCCCAAGAACATCGAACGCGACGTCCGAATCCTGATCGACGTCTTCAATTCGGCCTGGGAGAAAAATTGGGGCTTCGTCCCTATGACGGAAAACGAGATCAAAAAGGCCGCGAAGGATTTCAAGCTGCTTCTCGAACCCAAACTCGCCTTGATCGCCGAAGTGAACGGAGTTCCCGCCGGCATCTCGCTTGCCCTGCCGAATTTGAACGAAGCGATCAAAGACTTGAACGGACGTCTTTTCCCGTTCGGCCTGTTCAAGCTGCTCTACCGGCTCAAACGGAAAAAGATCCGCTCGGCGCGCCTCATGTTGCTGGGCATCAAGAAGGAATTCCGAAAGGACGCCCTCGGCGCGGGACTTTCCGTCCTCCTCTACGTCGAAAAACACCGCCGCTCGCAGGAATTAAAGCACTGGGGGGGCGAGCTTTCCTGGACGCTGGAGGACAATCAAAAGATCAACTTCGGCATCGAGATGATGGGCGGGGAGCACTACAAGACCTACCGGGTCTATGAAAAATCTCTGGAGAACGCCCACGCCGGACACGCGGACGAATGCGGCTAGCTTCCATTACGAGCCGTAGCGAGCGCTGTCCCGCGGGAAGCGGGGCTAGGACTTCGTCCGCTTCTTCCTTCGTTCCTGATACCGGGCCTCGCCTTCCTGATAACGCCGCTTTTCGTCGTCGTTCTGGGGAAGGACCGGCGGAACTTCCGTGGGTTTTCCCGACTCATCCAGGCCGACGAAGGTCAGATAGGCGCTGGAGGTGTGACGGCGCTCGCCGGTGAGCGGATTCTCGGATTCCACCCGCACGCCGATCTCCATCGATGTCTTGTGCGCGTAATTCACCGCCGCCTTGAGGATGACGATGTCTCCCACCTTGACCGGCGCGAGGAAACTCAAGGCGTCCATCGAGGCGGTGACCGTCACCTTCCGGCAATGCCGGCTGGCGACGATCGAAGCGGCGATGTCGACCCATTCCATGATCCGGCCGCCGAAGATCGTGCCTAACGCATTCGTGTCGGGAGGGAGGACCAAGTGCGTGAACTCGGCCGAGGAAACGCAGACGGGTTTCGGAGCGATGTCTGGCATGCCGGCGATTAGACGATACGATAGCCGTCCCGGTCAATGACCGTTTGGGCGATGCCGTCTCGCAGCGCCGTGACGTCCACCGGGTTGAAATACTCGAAGCGTCCGAGGGCCTTGTTGTATTTGCCGAATTCCTCGGCGTTGCCCTCAGCCACGGCCAGGAGCAACCGGCGGGCGATGACCACCAGGTTGGGATACGTGTCGTTCACGAAATTTTTGACGATCTGTTCGGCAAGTTTCGCCTTGTCGCCGAATTGCTTGCGGAGCTGGATGGCGCGGAGGGTCGCCGTTTCCATCGCGTAGCTCTCCACCGCCAGCTCGGCGATGTATTCGGCGATGTATTGCTTGTCCCTCAACTGATCCATGAACTTCTGGGCCGCGCAGCCGGCGGCGTAGATGGTGAGGCGCTTGGCCAGTTCCACCTGGTGGATTTCCTCGGAGAGAGCCCCGTCCCCTTCCTTCTTCCAACCGTCCTTCAACTGGCCGACCACCGTGGAGATGGCGTTCATCAAGTCCAACTGCCCCTTCATCGCCGCCTTGAACAGCATGGCGGGGATGAGCAACCGGTTGATTTCGTTGGTGCCCTCAAAGATGCGGTTGATGCGCGTGTTACGCAGCGCCGCCGCAAACGGATACTCTTCCAAGAAGCCGTAGCCGCCGAGAATCTGGAGCCCTTCGTCGGCCACCATATCGACGCATTCGGAACCGTAGATTTTCGCGATCGAAGATTCGATGGCGAACTCCTCCACGATCTCCATCACCTGCTTGTCGTAATTCGCGTCCTTCGGAAGCGCCTTGATCTTCTGGTCCATCAAGTCGGCGGTGCGGTAGTTCATGCTCTCGGAAACGAACGTCCGCGTCGTCATCTGAGCGAGTTTTTTCCGGATTAGGCCGAAATCGGTGATCGACTTGCCGAACTGCTTGCGGTCCTTGGCGTACTTCACGGCCTCGCCGATCAGATATTTGGAGGCGCCGGTCGCGCCGACGCCCAGCTTGAAGCGACCCAGGTTTAAGATGTTGAAGGCGATCTTATGGCCCTTACCGATCTCGCCCAGCAGGTTCTCCTTGGGGATCGTGCAGTTCTCCATCACGACGGGCGTCGTGGACGACCCCTTGATGCCCATCTTCTTCTCTTCCTTGCCGGTGGAAAGCCCCGGGGTCCCGCGCTCGATCAGGAACGCCGTGGTCTTGTCGCCTTCGGTCTTGGCAAAGACGGTGTAGAGGTCCGCGAAGCCGCCGTTGGTGATGAACGTCTTCTCGCCGTTCAACACCCAGCTCTTGCCGTCCGCCGAGGGAACGGCCTTGGCCTTCATTCCCAAGGCATCCGAGCCGGAGCCCGGTTCGGTGAGGCAATAGGCGCCGATCAATTCGCCGGTGGCGAGCTTCGTCAAAAACTTCTGCTTCTGCTCGGGCGTTCCGAAATACATGACCGGCCAGCTGCCGATACCCGTGTGGCACATCATGGAAACGCTGAAAGACCCCTGAAAGATGGACTGCTCGCCCATGGCGACCATCGTCACCTTGTTGATGGCCAGGCCGCCCAGGTCTTCCGGGACTTCGGCGGCCAGGATACCCAGCTCGCCGGCTTTTTTCAGCAACCCGACGGTCGTGTCGAATTGCTGGTGTTCGATATCCTCGCTCTTGGGCAGGACGTCGCCCATGATGAAGTTGCGGACGAGATCCGCCAATTGGCGCTGTTCGTCGGAGAGATTCTCCGGAACGAAGATCTCTCGCTCGCCTGTTTTCTCGAGAAGATAAGAACCGCCGGTTGCCTGGGCCATGGGTGTCTCCTATTCCGAAAGGGCCTTCTTAAATTCCGCCGTCAACAGCGGAACGATCTGGAAGAGATCGCCGACGATGCCGTAGTCGGCCTTCGTGAAGATCGGGGCCTCCGGATCCTTGTTGATCGCCACGATTACCTTCGAAGTGCGCATGCCGGCCAGGTGCTGGATGGCGCCGGAGATGCCGCAGGCGATGTAGAGGTTCGGATTGACGACCTTGCCGGTCTGGCCGACCTGCATGTCGTGGCCGGCGTAGCCGGAGTCGACCGCGGCGCGCGAGGCGCCGACGGTGGCGCCGATCACGTCCGCCAGTTCCTGTAGGATTTTGAAGTTTTCCGCGTTCTTCATGGCGCGGCCGCCGGAGACGATGCGGGCGGCTTCGGTCAAGTCGGCCTTGTCGGACTTGCCCTTCACAATTTCCTTGATGACGGCACGGAGGGTTCCCGGATCGATATCCTTGGAGACGATTTCCGCGGAGCCGGAACCGGAGGACTTGGCGACGAAGGAATTCGGACGGGCCGATGCCATCTGGAGATCGCCTTCGAACTTCACGTCCACGAACGCCTTGCCCGAATAAATCGGACGCGTGGCCACCAGCTTGCCGCCGTCGGTCTTAAGATCCGTGCAATCGGAAGCGAGTCCGACGTTCAACCGCGCGGACAAGCGGGGCAACAGATCGCGACCCAACGTGCTGGCGGTACCCAAGAGAATCGAGGGCTTCACTTCGTTGCACAGGTCGGAAATGACCTTTACGTAGCCTTCCGTGTTGTACTTCTCGAGCTTCGGCGTATCGACGGTGTAGACCTTCTTCGCGCCGAACTGCCCCAATTCGCCCGGATTCTGCAATCCATGCCCCACCAGGACGACGTCCACTTCGCTGCCCAGCTGACCGGCCAATTCGGCGGCCTTGGACACCAATTCCTGAGTGACTTTTTTGACTTTGCCGTCCTGATGCTCGCCGATGACTAAGATGTTGCCCATAAAAGCTCCTTAAGATTTTTTCCGCGTTAGATGACCTTCGCTTCTTCACGAAGCAGCTTCACCAGCTCCTTAACGACCTGCTCCGGCTCGCCCTGCAGCACCTTGCCGGCCTTCCGTTCCGGCGGCAGGCGGAAGTTCACGTTCGTGGTCTTCGGCTTGGCTTCGCCCAATAAATCGCTCGCCTTCAACGTGGCGAGCGGCTTGGTCTTCGCCTTCATGATGCCGGGCAACGACGCGTAGCGCGGCGTATTCAGGCCCTTTTCCGCGCCGAAGATGGCGGGGAATTCGATGTCATAGACTTCGGTGGAACCGCCGCCGACCTTTCGGGAAACCGTCGCGCCGTTCTTGGTGGCATTCAGCTCGAACTTCTCGACGATCATCACCTGGGGCATGTTCAGGAATTCGGCGACCATCTGCGGGACTTGAGCCGAGTCGTCGTCGATGGCCTGCTTGCCGCAGAAGACCACGTTCGGGCTCTCGTTCTTCAACGCGGCCGCCAGGATCTTGGCGGTCACGAAAGAATCCATATTGTTCAACCCGGCGTCGTCGATGTGGATGCCGCGGTCGGCGCCCATCGCGAGGGCGGTGCGGATGGCTTCCACGCAGCGCGCGGGCCCCAGGGACATGACGACGACTTCGCCGCCCGCCTTTTCCTTGGTCTTCAGCGCTTCTTCGACGGCGAATTCATCGTAAGGGCTCAAGATGTACTTGATGCCGTCCGTCTCGATACCGCTCTGGTCGGCCTTGATACGGATCTTGGTTTCGGTGTCGGGGACCTGCTTGATGAGGACTACGGTTTTCATAGGCTCTCCTTAAATGGGCGTTTCTAAGTTAAACGGTGATTCCTCGGATGAACATGTCGCTGACCTGTTCAGCGCACGCCTCCAAACTGTATTTCTTCTTGCTCATGAGCAGCCATTCCAGAGCCAGTTCGTCGATGCAGCCGAAGATCGCGCGCCTTAAGATGCGCGGATCCAGGCCCTTCCGGAAAACGCCCTGGCTCTGCCCTTCTTCCAAAATGCCGCGGACGACGTTCAAGTAGTCGATCAGCTTCCCGGCCTCGTACTCCTTCATGAACTTGGAGGACTGGCGAAGCTCGATCTGAAGCACCTGGGCCAGCTCCGGGTTCTTCTGGACCAGCTTCAGGTGAAGGGCGATGAAACGCTGCAGTTTTTCTTTGGGGTCGGCGACGCCTTCCAGTTCCTTCTGAGCCTCCGCGATGAAGAGGTCCATGCTGTGCTCGAAAATGGAGATGAGGAGGTCGTCCTTGTTCTTGAAGTAGAGATAGATGGTGCCCTCGGCGACTTCGGCCACTTTGGCGACGTCGGCGATGGTGGAATTGTAGAATCCCTTGCGGGCGAAGATTCGTATCGCTGCGTCCAGTATCCTTAAAGATTTTTCTTCTTTAGCCATGGTTTCCGCCTACGGCTCCAACCATTCCCTCCTCCACCCGGCTACGCCGGGTACCCGGAGTCGGTCATGAATGAGCGCTCATTCAGGAAGTAACACCGCGCGTCAAAAGTTGTCAACTAGCTTCCTTTACGAGCCGTAGCGAGCGCTGTCCCGCGGGAAGCGGGGCTGGTTAGACGAGCGAAATTCCGTCGATGCCGGAGGGAATGGGCCGCCCCAGGAGCTTTAAAACCGTGGGAAAGACGTCCACGGTGCGGACCGGGCCCTCGGGCAGGCGGACGTTGGTGACCAGGGGCACCTTCATGTGCTCCCAATGGAGGGAGCCGTGGGAGGATTTGTGCTCGTGGATCTCGTAACGCAGGCGCAGGTCGCTGCCCTTGGCGGCGGAAAGGATGACGTCGCCGGCCCTCTGGGAGCGGAAAATTTGCAGGAGTTGGGCGGGGGCATCCGGATAGTCCGTGCCGTCGGTCAAGGCGAGGGCTTCCCGATCGGTCATCGCCTCCGGAAGCTTGGTGTATCCGAAAGGGTCGGAGCCCCGAATCTCGTACCGGATCTTCCCGTTCATCGAAATGGCCGCCTCGCCGCGGGCGCTCTTCACCAGGATCGAGCCGTCCTCCCGCTGCGTGGCCAACAGATCCACCTCTGGCTGCTCGGCCAGCCGGTCGATCAAACGATCCGGGCGCGCCGTCAGCTGCTCCCAGGTGGCCCTCCCCTTCCAACCGTCCCTGTTCTTGAAATAAACATTGGCCATGGCATTGCCGGAGACCATGCTCGCGGCCTCGAACCGCCACTTGAAGACGATCTTGGGATAATAAAGGACGGAGAGGCCGTCCTTCTCCAAAAATTGGTTCAGGGCGAAGTGCCGCGAGGTCTCCGACAGGCCGTGGTCGCTGACGATGCAGATCATCGTCTCTTCCCACCAGCCGCGGCGCTTTAAATCGGCGACGATGCGGCCGATGGAACGGTCCAAGCCCCGGTAGGCCTCCGTCGTCCGCGGATGGAAGGGGCTGGAAAGATGCGAATACTCGTCGATGGCGGGAAAGACGACGAAGAGAAATTCCGGGTCGTCCTCCAAGGCCGCGACGACCTTCTCCCCCGCCGCCTCGTCCACCAATCCCCAACGGTCGGTCAAATGAGCGTAGTACCAGTACCAGATCCGGGAAAACTTGGACTTGTTGCCTTCGAAACTCACGCCGCGGTTGATGCTGCTGAAGATGTTGGCCGAACGCGGGATCAGCTCGAAGAGCGTGGCCTTGTCGGCGGCCAGGTCGCGGTTCATGTAAAAGGATTCGGCCCCGACGTAGCTTCGAAAGCGGTCCTTGGAGAGAGGGTTTTCGGCGAAATGGTCCTTATCGAACCAGCGGATGCCGGGCAGGTTGCATGTACCGGGATAGCATCCCGTCAGATAGGGCAGATAGGCCGGCCCCGTCGTCGACGGAAAGGCCGTCACGGCCGCGCGGAGCGAGCCGGGCCCGATCAAATGTTCCGAAATCGACGGCAACTCGCCCTTGTCGGCCAAATCCCGCAGGACGTCGGCCCGCGCGCCGTCGGCTAAGATCATGAGACAGCGTTTATACATGGTTACTTCTGGGGCTGATCTTTTTGCTGCAGTTCCTGGAGCTTGGACTCCATGCGGCGAATCAAGTTGGGATAGCCTTCCTTGCCGATGATCTTGTCGAACTGGTACTTGTAGTTGTCCAGCAGGCTCGCGCCGTCGACGATGACGTCGAAGATCTTCCATGCGCCTGAGGCGGATTCTTTTTTCAGCTTGTAGTTGAGCTCGATCTTCAGCGACTCGGACGGGATGTGCACCAGGCTCATCGCCAGGGCCGTCTGGTCGGGCGTCAGCGGCTTGTCGCCCTCGTAGGTGACCTGATAGACGGTCTTCGATTTCTTCTTATCCGCCTTCTTCTGTCCCTGTTCCTTGGAGAAGATGGCCTTCTTCTCGAGCAGGCGGATCATGAGGTCCACGAAGGCGTCCTGCTCCTGCGGCGTCCGCTCGGCCCAATGTTTGTCCAGGGCCAAACGGCAGAGCTCGCGGATGTCGAAGGTCCCCTTGATGACGGCGCCCTTCAGGTCCTCGTTGTACTTCTTCTGCTCGGGGGTCTGAGGGTCGATGTAATAGGAATCCAGCATGTCGTCCAAGTCCTGGATGGCGCGGCTCGGGGTGCCTTCCGGAAAGTACTTGGCCTGCTTCTTGGCCGCGGGAGGGATCACGAAGGATTTCGTCTCCTGCGACGAAGGCGCGGGCGCCGTTTCGGGCGAGGGCGCGGGAGCGGACGCGGAAGGCGCCGCGGCGGCCGGGGCTTCGGCGGGCTTGGGCGCTGGCGTTTCTCCCTCCTTTTTCGCACAGGCGGCCAGGAAGGACAAAGCGATCGCGACCGTCAGAATCTTATTCATAATCGTCTCCTCGAGATCAGTCCGGCAACCGGCCCAGCTTCTGTTGAAACTTGGCCACCGCCACGTTGTAATTGAACACGGACTCGAAATACTGCCCGCGCGATTGCAAGAAACCGGAGAGACCTTCGATCAAATCCTTCGGTTCCGCAAGCCCGATGTCATAGTTGCTTTGGGTGAGGAAAAGAAGCTGGCGCGACAGCTTGCCCGCCTCTTCCGAACGCTCCATGTCCAGGCGGGTGTTCCGGACGTCGAGATAAGCCTCCTTGACCTCCAGATCCACACCGTCCTGGGCGAGCTCCCTCTGAACCTCCACCTTATAAAGCTCGTTCTTGGCGGTGCGGATCTTGGAGAAACCGGTGTGGAGATCGAGCTGGCCTTTCAATTGGAAGCCGACGCCCGCCCGGGTGAAATTGAAGGGATCTGAAAAGTCGTCCGTGGTGGTCACGCCGGTCACGCCGGGGGCGCGGCCGATCTCGAAAAAGCCGCCGACCGCCAAGTTGGGCGCCATGAGCCTTTTCTCCAGTTTCACCTGCTGGCTCCGCGCCTGCACGCCCAAGTCCAGTTGCTTCAAGTCGGCCCGCTGCGACCAGGCCTCCTGTTTATACCCCTCGTATTCCCCCAGGTTGAAGGAGACCGGCCGGAGCCGGTCGGTGGCCAGATCGAAGCGGGTCGACGGGTCCAACCCCATCTGAACGCGCAAGGCCTCGCGGGCCAGGATCTCCTTTTTGTCCCCTTCCTGCATTTTCTTGTCGAGCTCTTCCCGGAACAGCTTGAGCTTGAGCAGCTCGGTGGGATCGCTGCCGCCCTCGTCCTCGCGCTTCTTGATCTGCTTGTCCACGCCGTCGTGCGCGGAGTTCAGAAGGCGGCGGGCCTCGCCGGCCAGCAGGATGCCGTAATAGAGCTGGCGGATCTTCAGGACGATGTCGCCCTTCTTCTGCCGCTTCTTCTCGCGCTCCGCGGAGATGCCCGTCTCGGCCAATGCCTTCCCCACCTTCACCTTGCCGAAGGTCTCGATCGGGACGCCTACGCCCAGCTTGAAGCGGTTCAAGACGGTCAAGTCGCCGGAAAAAAAGCTTTCGATGGCGTTGCCGACGTCTTTGGGCGCCGGGGCAAGATAGTATTCGTAATCCAGGATGGGATAACCCAACCGGCTGGCTTCGGTCCTTTTCTCCATCGCCCCGGCAATACCGTAATCGGCGACCTGAAGTTCCGGATTATAGATCAATGCGCGGTGGATGCAGTCGTCCAAGGTCAACCGCTGGAGGTTCCCCGTGCCCGCCCCGAAGAGCTTTTGGGCCGTGGTCTTGGCGGTATCGATCGAAATCTTCTCCGCTTCCACATTCTCCGTGTCGTCGTCCAAAAATTCGGCGGCGAGCTGCGGGACCCGGGCGCAGAGGACGGCCGAAGCGGCCAGAATCACTGCGATTTTTTTGAGAAATGAAGGCATGCCAGCGGGAAATTAGACCGCTGAATTACTCTAAGGGGGAACCAAAACTCAAGGAAATTGTCGTAAAATCAAGCGCCTGCAGCCCGCTGTAGAAGGAACAGCATGGCGCGGTAGGCGCTGAACTGCAGGGATCTCAGACCCGCGAAGCCGAACGTCTTTCCCACAATGTTCTTTCTTTCGTCCCCCCCTCTCCAACGCCTCAAGCCGACAACCCTCTCGCCGGCCGTCAGGATTTCCGTGCCGGCGGACGCGACAAAGAGCGAAGCCAGCATCGGAAGCAAAGAGGCCCCGTTCCCGGACGCCACCATGGCCGCGGCCATAGGAATCATGCCGCGCATGATGACCCGGCGCCACCAGGACACGGGACCGTCGGGCGGAACGAGGAATGTCGTCGCCGCCGAGGCGAAAAAGGCGCCGAGCGCCATGCTGGGCATCGAGGAGAGAAGATCCAACGAAGCCCCCGCGTTCCCGCCGTGCGACATCGCTTGGTGAGCGAGCTCCGAGATCGGAGCGGCGACCGCCACGCCGGCGGTATCGCTGAAAACGCGCGCGGCATACTGGCCCAGGTCGCCGACCCAGGCGGGTTTGCGCGGCGGCGTCTCCTCCCGATGAACGAGAGTCCCCATTTCATCGGAAGCGGCGAACGTCAGTTGGCTGACACCGTTGTTCAGCCAACCCACCTCTTCGTCGATCGCCATGCCGCCATTGGCCAGGATCTCCGCCTTGAAGGCGTCCTTGTGGGTATTGGTTGCGTAGGAGATGCCGCCGTCCTCGTGGACCAATTCGAGCATGGGCTTATCGGACGGCGAATCGGAGTAACCGGCAACGATCTTGCATTTGATTTCAAGCGCCTTGAGCTTCCCGAAGACGTATTCTTCGAGGGCTTTGACCTTTTCCTCTCCATGGAGCCAACGAAAATCGCCGGTGGCTTTGTCATTCTCGTCCAACGCGATGGACGTCCCAAACATGTTCTCCTCGGGAACGCCCAAATCCTTGGAGTGCATCTTGACCAGGTACTCGAGCGAAGCCGAGACGCCGATGATGAGACGGTTCTTCTGGCGGTGGCGCTCGAATTCGGCCTTCATGAACTCGCTGACGCCGCGGCGCCCGTAACGGTTGTAGAATCGCGTCAGGCTTTCCTGGGCTTTTTTTGCATCGAGCCCCTTCAGGATGGGCCGGAAGGTCTGGGCGAAGAGGTCCTTGTCGGCCCCTCCCTGCTTCTGATGGGATTTTTCTTGAAGGCGGAGTTTGGCGATGCCCGGAATGGCCTTGCCCAAGCGCGGCCAGCCGATGCCGGCGGTCGCCTTCGGCCCGTAGCGGAGGACGTCGCGAATCAGCCACTCGATCGAGTACTGCCCCTCGAAGAACGTCTCGCCTTTGTGCGTGGTGCCGTCCACGTCGAAGAGGACGATCTCGAGCGGCTTATCCCGATAGTTTTCCGGATGCTCGAAAACATCCTTGAGGGAGATCGCCTTGGGCGTCGCGGCCTGCGACGTTCTCGCCCGTTCGTTCATTCGGTCCAGGAGCCGGTCGAGGGCCTCATGGATGGCGGCGCTGCGATGGAGACGCGCGGAATCGGAAAGCTCGTGGTAGTCCAGGGGCGCGGGACGGACCATTCTGCCGGTGGCGGTGGCAGTATCCGAAGGGGCGGCGAACAGATCGGGACTCGCAACCAAGACAAGCTGCTTCAGCTCCTCGGGCTTCGCACTGAGCGCCTGAAGAAGCGTTTCGGAAGGTTCTTGCTGATCCCCTTCGACGAAGCTCGCTAGATCCCGGCGCGCCTCCTCGGGCAATGCGAGCGTCTCCGTATGCTCCGGGTTCCCATGCACGGCCGCCAAAGTGACGCGCAGGACATCGACAACGTTGAGCGAAGCGGAAGGATTGACCAAGCCCATCTGCTGGAACAAGCCAAGGGCGGTCAAACCTCCGGAAGCGGCCGTCAACGGCGATGGTCCGACCGGGGGAACGGGCATGGATAAGCCTCCAGCCCTCTCTTCGACGATTGTTTCGGATTGTTGTGCACTTATGCGAGCGGATATTTCGTGCGGAAAAAAGATGCCGAGGAAGCTAGCCCCCGGAACCGCCGGAGCCGGAGTCACCGTCCATGCCGGCATCACCGCCGGCTCCGCCCGTGCCCGCGTCGTGAGCGCTGGAAGCGGTGTTGCGGATCAATCTCATGCGGACGCCGCCGCTGGGGTTGGAGATGCCGTTCACGTCGATGCAGGCACCGGCCGCGCAGGCCGCCGCCCAATCGCCGGAGAACAGCAGGCTGAAGACGCCGAGATCCCCTTCCAAGACCACGGGGTACTCGTTGGACCAGTCGGCCTCGGCCATCGACGTGTGACCGTCGGCGCGCGGCGCATAAGGCGACAACACCATGAAATCCTGGGACGGCGAAGAAAACCCGCTGGTCGTCCGCGCATCGGACCGGATCGACAGGACCTCGACGCGATCGCAGGTCACCGTCCCGGCCGAATTCGTGTAGTGAAGAATGCCTTCGAGGAACCAGTGAAAACCGATCTTCGACACGTCCCCTTCCGCGGCGGAAAACGCGTTGGCGTAGGAACCCGTGATCCCCGGCTTCGTCATGCCGGAATTGGTGAAGGGCTCGCCCGACAGGCGCGGCAGCGTCAAGGCGAGAGGCCCGATGGCCGAACCTTCGTCCGCGTCGAGCCATTCCTGCGGGGCGTTGTTCCAGCGCCCGCGCGCCCGGAAGGTGACCGTGCCGCCGCCGCTCGCCGCGGTGTCGGGAAGGATGTCGTTGCTGGGGAAGGACATGCGGAAGAGCCCGTTGACCGGGGCGCCGCTGCCGAAGCGGGCGCCGGTGGCCTCCACCATCACGCTGAAACCGTCGCCGGCGGCGTCGGGGGGCAGGCAGGCGCGCAGGTTGTTCAAGGGCGTGTCCGGGATCGTCGTATCGCTCGGATCCGGTTCGCCCAGCGGGGGGATGTGGTCGTCGGGGCCGTAGCTTTCGTTGGAGCAGCCGCCGACCATCCCCAAGCCGAGGGCGAAGGCCCCGGCGCGGATCCAATTGCCGGCGGTCGCCGTCAGCGCGTTCATCTGGCCCAAGAATCCTGACGTGTACATACCGTCTCCTTAGTCCTTCAGAAAGAAGGTGATCCCCGATCCCATCGTCAAATAACGTTCCGGCAGCAGGTCGTCCTCGGTCACGCCCATGATTGGGTGGTCGATCCGCACGCCTTCCAGGCCGAACTCTTCCGTATCCAGGCTGTTCCACAGGTCCTGCAGGCCGTGCTCGAGGTCGCAATCTTCCTTGTCCGGATCCTCCAC
>DASUFF010000054.1:0-3992 GCA_036274695.1 bacterium
ATATTGTTGGTGGTAGCCATTTTCTTTGCCCTCTTGCGCCCTCTGGAGACAATTATCGCCACCTGGGTACCCCCAAGTTGCGGATTGCTACCCGCAAATTTTATGTTACTTTGACCTTCATTGAAAGGCTAAACACCCGTCCGACCTGCCTGTAAAGCAAAAACTATTGATTTTATTGGTTTTTCCTAACACATTGCGTCTTATGCGCTGAGTCAAAATTATCGCCATGAAAGGTATTTTTATCACATTTGAAGGCATCGAAGGGTCGGGAAAGACCACCCAGATTCAAGAACTGGCCCGCGTCTTGAGCGGCTCGCGGGAGATCGTCTTAACCCGCGAACCCGGCGGCACCCCCCTCTCCGATGCCATCCGGGAGACCCTCTTGGCCCAGGCCTCCCAAGGCATGCTGCCGGAGACCGAGCTGCTTCTGTACGAGTTGGCCCGGCGGGATCACGTCGAGGAGGTCATCCGGCCGGCCTTGAAGCGTGGGGCCGTCGTCCTGTGCGACCGCTTCACCGACGCCACCGTCGCCTACCAGGGTTACGCCCGGGGCCTGCCCTTGAAGAAGATCGAGTGGCTGAACAAGATCGCCACGGGCGGCCTCGAGCCGGACCGGACGTTTCTCTTCGATTTGCCCGTGGAAACGGGCTTGAAACGCGCCTACGGGCGGAAGAAAAAGCTCGACAGATTCGACCGCGAATCGCAAACCTTTCACGAGAAGGTGAGGCGCGGCTACCTGGCCATCGCCCGCGCCCAGAAGAAAAGGATCAAGATCGTCCATGCAGACCGCCCCAAGGACACCGTCTTCCGTGAGCTTCGTCGCGAAGTGGAAAAACTCCTCCAAGCGGGCGCACGCCCTCCTCTTCGCCGGGCCCGAAGGCTCGGGAAAAAGAGAAACGGCGCGGGCCGTCGCCGCCGACGCGCTTAAGACGGATTCCGAGACCCACTCCGACTTGATCCGCATCGCGCCCGAGAAGAATTCCATCAAGATCGAAGCGATCCGCGAGCTGATCGGACGCATCGCTCTCAAGCCCGTCCAAGCCGAGCGGATGGTCGTCATCGTCGAAGAGGCCGATTCCATGACTACGGGCGCCGCCAACGCCTTGCTCAAAACCTTGGAAGAACCGCCGCCCTACGTCCTCTTTCTCCTGCTGACCTCGCGGCCGGAGGAATTGCCGGCGACGATCCGTTCGCGATGCCAGAAGGTTCGCTTTCAGGTGGCCTCGGACAAGGTCCGGCAGGACTTACGGGACCTGTACGCGTCTTGGGAGGCCGACTTGGCCGCCCTTTGGGCGCCGCCGCGGGCGCCGTTCGCCGTGGCGTCGAAGATCACCGAGGCCGTGACGGCGGATCCAGCGCGTATCGAGGCGTTGTGGGATTTGCTCAAGGCGCTGTGGCACGATTTGGGCGTTCTGAAGGTGGATCCACTGGGCCCCCTGCTGCTCCCCTTCGCGCAGACCAAGCTCGAGGCGCTGGCGTCCCGGAAGACATCGGACAGGATCTTCGAGGACATGGATCTGATCCTGGAAACCGAGCGCGCCTTGGACGGCAACGTCAACAAGTCCCTTGCCCTCGAACGTCTCTTCTATAAACTGGTCGGCTAGTGAGCAAAAAATTCTACATCACGACGGCGATCGACTACGTGAACAGCCTGCCTCATTTGGGCACGGCCTATGAGAAGATCGCAGCGGACGCCATTGCCCGGTTCAAGCGGCTGGACGGCTACGACGTGCGCTTTCAGATGGGCAACGACGAGCACAGCGTCAACGTCAAGAAAGAGGCCGATAAGCGCGGGCTCGATCCGAAAAAATACTGCGATGAGATGCGCGGGAGATTCGAGGCAATCTGGAAATCCCTGGACGTCTCTTATGACGATTTCATCCAGACTTCCGAGCCCCGCCATCATGTCGGCGTGAAGGCCTTCATCGAGCTCGTGCGCAAGAACAGTCCTAACGATATCTTCGAGAAGGAATACGAGGGCTGGTACTGCGAATCGTGCGAGGCGTTCCAAACCGAGAAGGATTTGGTGGACGGGCTGTGCCCGAATCACAAGACGAAGCCCAAGTGGTTGAAGGAAAAAAATTACTTCTTCAAGCTGTCGACCTATCGCGACCGGCTGCTGAAGCACTACGAAGAGAATCCTCATTTCATCCTGCCGGAGATCCGGAAGAACGAGGTCGTGAGCTTCGTGAAATCGGAGCTCCAAGACATCAGCGTTTCGCGCGCGAGTTTCCCCTGGGGCATCCCGTTTCCGAACGATCCGTCGCACGTCGTTTACGTTTGGTTCGACGCCCTCGTGAATTACTTAAGCGCCGTCGGTTTCGGCGATCCGAAAAAAGACCAGAGCCAACGGCTCTGGCCGGCGGATTTGCATGTCGTGGGGAAGGACATCACCCGTTTCCACTGCGTGATCTGGCCCGCGATGCTGATGAGCGCCGGACTTGCCCTGCCCAAGACCGTCTTCGGGCACGGCTTCGTCTATTTGAAGGGCGAGAAGATGAGCAAGAGCTTGGGCAACGTACTCACGCCTCTCGACATCGTCCCGAAATACGGGGCGGACGCGTTGCGCTACTACCTGCTCCGCGAATCGAGCTTCGGGGCCGACGGAGATTTCACGTGGGATAATTTCGTCAAGCGGTTCAATTCGGATCTGGCGAACGATATCGGAAACCTGCTCAACCGCACGCTGGGGATGGCTAACAAATACATCGGCGGAAAGATCGCGCCCGTTGGTGCGGAAGAGCCCGGGGCGTCGTCCCTGCGCGAAGCGGTCGAAGGGGCGCTTAAGAAAGTCCGCGTCGAGATGGATTATACGGCCTCCGGCGACGTCAACTTCCACAAGGCGCTCGCGCTGATCTGGGAAGTGGTGGCAACCGCGGACAAGTACATCGACACCTCCGCTCCTTGGAAGCTTTCGAAGGAAGGCAAAACCGACGAGATCGGCCGCGTGCTTTACAATGTCGTCGACACCCTCCGGAACGTCGCCATCTTAGTAAGCCCCTTCATCCCAGGAGCGGCGAAGAAGATTTGGGAGCAGTTGGGACTGATCGATTTCGAAAAACAGACCTTTCAAAACATCGCCTGGGGAAAGACCCCGGCCACGCAGGTGACGACCGGCACGCCGATCTTCCCGCGCATCGAACCGACGACCCCGCTTCCCGCGGGGCAGCACTCTCTACAGCGAGTAGAGGAAGCTAGAGGAGACAATAAAATGGAATCGACCACTGCCCCCGCCGCTACGGCAACGCCCGCCGCGACCGACGGCCTCTTGGACATCGCCGACTTCGCCAAGGTCGAACTCCGCGTTGCGGAAGTGAAACAAGCCGAGAAGGTGGAAGGAGCCGACAAGCTCTTGAAGCTCCAGATCGAGATCGGCGGTGTCCCCCGCCAGATCGTCGCGGGCATCGCCCTGCATTACAAGCCGGAGGAGCTCGTGGGCAAAAAGGTGGTCGTCGTCGCCAATCTGAAGCCCGCCAAGATCCGCGGCGTGGAGTCCAACGGCATGCTGCTCGCCGCCTCCGACGACACCGGCCTCTCCGTCCTCACCCTGGACCGTCTGGCCATCGGCTCAGGCGCCCGGGTCAAGTAGCCCCGCAATCTTCGAAATCCGGGCGCAACCCCTGTCTCGATCTGTCGAAGAGTGTCCCATGCCCTTCGGGACCTTCGCCCATTACCGGAGTTTTCTGACCCAGATGTCGTCCGTCGGCCTGGCCGAGCAGACGGCCTTCCTCCAAAAGGCGAATGCGAACGCCGAAGGGATCGTCATCCAAAATACCACCCTCTCCGACATCAACGCCGCGGCCCGACGCCTGGTCGCGACCCAGGACGTCCAGGGAGGGGCCGCGGAAGGACGCATCCAATGGCTGCGCTGGACGAGCGGCGAGACCGCCTCCGGCGTGGGTCTGGTGATTTCATCCGCCACCAGCAACTACCTGCTGCTCCCCGAAAAGACGGACCCGCCGCATCTCCACCTGGAGGGCGAGCTTCCCTAC
>DASUFF010000055.1:0-18458 GCA_036274695.1 bacterium
TAGGTGTTGCCCAGGATGATTTCGGCGCCGAGCGCTTCCATCTCGTCGACGGACATGGCCTTGATCGTGGCGTAAGTTCCCACCGGCATGAAAACGGGCGTCTCGAAGGAGCCGTGGGGCGTGACGATTTTCTTGATGCGAGGTTCGGGCACGCGGGCGATCTAGTCGAGAACGCCTGAGGTGGCAAGGCCGGGGGTTAAGAATCGGAAAAATCGCGGTAGGCCTTCAGCACGCGGCCCTGATAGCCGCCCTCGGGCACGGAGCGGCCCTTGTAGTTCCGTTCCACCGACGTCGGGCCGGCGTTGTAGGCCATGAGCGCCTTCTTGAGGTCGCCGCCGAACTTGATGATCAGCTTCGAGAGGTAGTGCACGCCGACGCGGAGGTTGAAGCCCTGGTCGGAACGGAGCTTGTGGTCGTCCTTGGGGTCGATGCCCATTTCGGTGGCCACGTCCTTCACGACGATCTTGCGCACCTGCATGAAGCCGTAGGCCTGGGCGCTCGAAACGGCGTTCGGATTGAACGTGCTCTCCACCTTCATGACGGCCAGGATGAGCAGGGGGTCGATCCCATAAGTCTTCGAAAGATCGGTGACGGCCCGGGCGACTTCGGCGCGCGTGCGGTCGTTCAGATTCTGGGCGGCCTTCTCCAGGACGGAAATCACGCGGACGTCCGCCATGTCCTTCTTCTCCAAGAAGAGGGAGGCGGGAAAGATCATGCCGACCGTAATGAAGAGGAAGAACAGGTTTTTAAGTCCTTTAAGCATCATGAGGACTTAAGGAGCAAACCGGGTGCCCAAAGGCCCTTAGGTCTAAGTTGTTGAAATCATTAAAACGAGGTTGGCACGCGTGCCAAGCGTATGGGGAGAAAAGGCCGCTTTTTGGCCACGCGGAGGGGACAATTCCCTTTACATAATGCCGATTTCATTCGAAAAACAGGCTTCTATGACGTCACACCTTAAGCCTGATGCCTTTGAACCCGGCCAGATCGTCCGCAAGAGCTTCGGCCTGCGCAAAGAGATCCAGGAGGACCTGGTCCGGGACTATTACAGCGACATCATCCAGAAGATCATCGCCTCGGGGAACGTTTATACGGAGAAGGACGTAACCTTCCACCTCGCGAGCTCGTTCGGCTTCTGCTACGGCGTCGACCGCGCCGTCGAAATGGCCTACGAGACCAAAGAACGCTTCCCCGACCGCCGGATCTTCCTGACCGCCCAGATCATCCACAACCCGCGCGTGAATCAGAACCTCCAGGAGATGGGGGTGAGCTTCTTAAAGGAAGAGGACTACGGGACGGTGCAGAAGGAGGACGTGGTGATACTGCCCGCCTTCGGCGCGACCTCGTCTCAGATCCTGACGCTCAAGGACCGCGGCTGCGTTTTGGTCGATACGATCTGCGGATCGGTTTTGAACGTCTGGAAGCGCGTGGAGATCTACGCCGAGGACGGATTCACGGCGGTCATTCACGGGAAATATTACCACGAAGAGACGCAGGCCACGAGCTCGCGCGTCTTGGGCTACAAGAACGGGAAGTATCTGGTCGTCCTCAACATGGAGGAGACCCATGCCGTTTGCGACTACATCCGCAATGGCGGCGACAAGGCGGAGTTTTTGAAAAAGTTCGAGAAGCAAGTCTCCCCGGGCTTCGATCCGGACCGGGACTTGAAGCAGATCGGCCTGGCCAACCAGACGACCATGCTGATGAGCGAGTCGCTCGCCATCGCCGAAGAATTGAAAAAGGCCATGCTGGACCGCCACGGGGCGGAGTACGTCTCCGCGAACTTCAAAAACTTCGACACCATCTGCAGCGCCACGGAAGACCGGCAGAACGCCATCATCGAGTTCAAGGACAAGAAGCTCGATCTGATCATGGTGGTGGGCGGTTACAACTCCTCCAACACGAATCACCTGGCCAAGATGGCTCTCACCTTCACGAAGAGCTATCACATCGAGGACGCCGACGGCATCGTCTCGGAGACGGAGATCCGCCACAAGCCGTTCGGGCAGTTCGAGACGGTCGTCACGAAGGATTGGCTGCCTTCGGGGCCGCTGAAGATCGGACTGACGTCGGGGGCGTCCACGCCGAACCAGGTTTTGGGGGAAGTCGTCGAGAAGATTCTGTCGTTTCGCTCGTAGGAGGGGTTTTTATGTTTCTCAACGTTTCTCTGTGGGCCCTGACGCGTGCGCTGCTCATGAACCCCGTTCAATCCCTGCGCGCCTTGCCCGAGGCGTATCGCAGCGATCCGGAGGCCTTCACCGGATTGCCGGGCGTCATCGGGGAACGCTTGTGGTTGGAATTCCAGGAAGCCAGAGATCAGTTCCTCGTTTCCGATCCCGTCAAAGCCTTGAGAAACATTCTGAGGCGCTGATTCCTAAAAGAGAGGCGGAAGCGGAACCACCTGGATCCATCGGGGACTGGAGATCCGGTTGGCGTTCATGTTGTCCCGAATTCCCCGCCCCACCACCCCGATCACTTTTCCCGTGCTCATGGCCTTCAAGACCGCCTCGCACATCGTGTCCTTGGCCTGCATTCCCAACAGTCGGTCGCTCGAAATCCCTTGGTAATCGTCGTAAGAGATCGTGATGGTCAGTTTTTGGTCCGTCCCGCCCTGGTTGACCTTAAAAACGGTGCGACAAAAGGGGGCAAAGCTGTCGAATCGTCCCGCCTCTACTTCGAATTGTTGCGGAGTCCCGTCCGCGATGCAATCGACGCCTTCCACGCACAGCGAAGAAGCGGGGAGGTTCTCGACCGGAGAAGCCCCGTCCGGGGTCGACGCCAGCTTGATCACCCGGATCGAGCCCATCGTATTTTGGGCGGGATCGCCGACGGCTTCGACTATCCCCGTCACGCTGACCTTTTGATCGTTCAAGAAGGCCGTCTGCAGCTGGCGGCAAAGAAGATTGAGATGGAAGACATGCGATTCCATGTAGGTCAGCATTTTTATATCGTCGATCTCCTCGCCCTTGGGATAGCGGGGATCCAGTGAAATCGTGGCTCGGAACGCCTTGGGAGACGCCGTATTTTCGTCGACGGTGAATGTGGCCGTGCAGAAGGCCGAGGCCGCCAGGGCGGGGTTGATGGTCTCGAAAGCGGTCACCTTGCCCGTGTACGTTTGAGTCGAGCCCATGAATTGGTAGACCTCTGCGGTCACTGTCTGAATCCCCTCCGCCGTTACGCCGGGGTTGGTCGGATCCAGGGTGAGCGTGTTCTCGATTCCCTTGATCGGAGGGACGCTTGTTTTGGTGGCCGGCGCCGTTTGAAATATCTGTTTCACCGGCCTGCCGAATCCCCACCAGACGTTTCCAGTCTTGGTGATGGCTTGGGCGCCCCAAGGCAGGCAGAAGAGGGTTAAAAAGACGGCCAAGGAACGAATGGATCGAGGTCCCATAAGGTCTCCTTCGTGACCGATAGGATAACAAATTCAGGGCCCCGCCGGGAGAAGCATTTTTAAAGGATCAGCATGCAGTCGCCGTAGGAGAAAAGCCGGTAACGCTCGCGAATGGCCTCGGCATAGGCCGCAAGGACGAGCTCGCGCCCGGCGAAGGCGCTCACCATGACCAAGACGGTCGATTTGGGGCGGTGGAAGTTGGTCAGGAGGGCGTCGACGATTTGGAATTTGTAGCCGGGGGTGATGAAGAGTTTCGTTTCGGGGGTAGGGGCGAACCTTGTGTTCGCCCGAGACTCCAACGCCCTCACCGAAGTCGTCCCCACCGCGATGACGCGCCTGCCTTCCGCCTTGGCGCGATTCACGGCTTCGAACGTTTCTTCCGGAACCTCGAATCGTTCCCCGTGCATCGGATGCTCGAGGATATTCTCCGACCGGATCGGCTTGTACGTATCGAAGCTGACGTGCAGCGTGACGAAACGGATCTCGACGCCCATCGCCTTCAGCCTCTCCAGGGTCCCTTCGCTGAAATGAAAACCCGCCGTCGGCGCCGCCTTCGAGCCGGGCGCCTGCCCGTAGACGGTCCGGTAGCGCCGGAAGTCCTCTTCGGTGAAATCGTCCGCCTTCTTCCTTTTGATGTACGGCGGCAGGGCCGGGACGAGTTTGCCGTCCATTTCGACTAAGTCGGCCAAGGCGTTGTTCAATACCAGGACGTCGCCGGCCTTCAGGTGCGACGGGAAATCTCGGAAGTTTTCGTGCGTCCAAGATCCCTTCGTTCGATCGACCACCATCATGCGCGAATCCTCCCGGTTCGGGAGCGGATGCTGGGCCGTCAACTCCTTGGGAAATTCGTAGTCGAAGAGGGAGAGGTCCATCACTTCGGTCTTTCGAGGTCTTCGATGATCTTGTCTTGCGACGACACGGCGGGCGCCGCCGGCGCCTCGGCCGACAGGCTGACGATGTCCGCTCCGGGGTAGTAGAATTCGAGGATCTCCCGGTAAGATTTCCCGTGTTCCGCCATCCCCTTCGCGCCCCACTGGCACATCCCCACGCCGTGGCCGGAGCCGCGGCCCTCGAAGACCAAGTCGTCGCCATTTTCGGTGATGTCGAAGAGGGTGCTTTTGACGTTCGTATTGCCCAGGATCTTTCGAAGTTCGATGCCGCTTAAGGGGAGGGATTTGCGCGACGTGGACGTCAGCGTCGCGCTCTCCACGCGGCCCGAGGCGTCCCGCTCGCTGACGACCACGCCGCTCCAGCCGGTGGACGGCCTGTCGGATTGCTCCAAACGTTTTTCGAAATCCTTAAGACTCACCCGGTATTTCCAGTGCGCGGGGGGGCACGCGGAGCAATAGGGGTCTTCGTGAACCTCCACGAGAGGCGCGGGGTGGTTCCCCGGCCAGACGGCGTCGGCGCTCTCGCTCGTCCCGCCGCAGCAGCTGTGGAAGAAGGCCTCGAAGACGCGTCCTTTGGATTGCAGCGTCTGGCCCTCCGTCTCCAGCACGGCGCGCACGATGGAGGGGGCGTGGTTCTCGTCGCTCTCGAAGACCTGGTCGGTGGTGTCGGACAGGACGTCGAACTGGGAGTCCCGGGGCTTGGACTTCCGGTACAGGGCGTAGGTGCGGGCCGCCACCGCCTGGGCCTTGAGCGCCTCCAGGGGCCAGTCGGCGCGGACCTCCTTTTCCAGGACGCCGGCGATGTACCTTTCCAGCGGGATTTCCCGGAGGCTCAACTCCTCGTTCTTCACCTGGCCCACGCGGATGGGGTCCCCTCGGGCCGGAACCTGATGGGGGGCGCAGGAAAGGGCGGTCAAAAGGAAGATCAGAAGAGCGAAAAATGGGACTTTGGCGCCGGACATCGCTCGCATTCCTCCAGAATTCGCGCTGGAATTCTAGGGTAATTTCGGCTTTATTCTCCTCCATGGCCTTTCTGATCGGGGTTGCCGTCGCCTCCCTCTTTTTTGCCGTTCTCTTCTTCTTTTTCGTGGACCGCCCCGCCCGAAAGCTCATCGAACTCATGGAGCAGGCCCCGGAGAAGAACTTCCTGGTCCGCGCCCCGTCGCGCCGGAGGGACGTCATCGGGCGGCTTTACCGCAGCTTCAACACCCTCCTCGAGCGGATCACCACCCTCGACGCCACCCAACTGGAGACGGAACGCGAGATGACGGCGCTCCAAGACAAGCTCCATCTCCAAAAGACCCTCGAGGCGCGCTTGAACGAACTGCGCCTGATCTACGAGTTCTCAAAGCAGGTGAGCACCACGCTGGAGGTGGACGAGCTCTACAGCACGGTGGAGCGCTTCATCGGCGATCACCTGGGCTTCCACGAGTTCGCCCTGCTGGTGTTGGAGGAGGCGGAGGGGCCCGGGGAGAACGCGAAACTGAGCGTCAAGGTCGCCCGCGGCTTCAGCGACGAGAAGCGCGTCCTCGGCATGACGTTTCAGGAAGGGGAGGGCATCACGGGGCGGACGCTCCAGAAGGCCCAGATGATCTACATCCCCGACACCAGCCACAGCGAGGAATACCTGCATTACAAGGGCCAGAAGCAGGAGGACGGGTCGTTCCTCTCCATGCCCCTCCTCTTCAAGAAGAAGGTGGTGGGCGTCCTCAACATGTTCCGCAAGGGCGTGGACGCCTTCTCGCCCGAGGAGATGAAGTTCCTCGATACGCTCACCGTCGAGCTCGCCATCGCCGTCGTCAATACGAAGCTCTATTCCAAGACCCGCGAGCTCTCCGTCCGGGACGAATTGACCCAGCTCTACAACCGCCGCTATTTTCAGGAAATTCTGCCCCTCGAAATCAAGCGTTCCCAGCGCTTCAAGCGTCCGCTTTCGCTGTTGATGATCGACATCGATCACTTCAAGCGTTTCAACGACCGCTTCGGGCACTTAGTCGGCGACGAGTGCCTGAAGGAGTTCGTGCGCGTCGTGAATTCCCGCATCCGGGAGGTCGACTTCTTCGCGCGCTTCGGAGGCGAGGAGTTCGTCCTGATCCTTCCCGGGACCCCCAAGCAGGACGGCGTCCTCGTGGCCGAGAAGATCCGGGCCTTAGTCAAGGAGCATGCTTTCCGCAGCGGGAGCGAGGACGAGCGGCTACGCAGCGAGCGGTTGACGGTGAGCGTGGGCGTGGCCGCCTATCCGGACGACGCCCGCACGGTGGAGGAGCTGATCGACGCCGCCGACATCGCCCTCTACGAGGCCAAGAACGGCGGCCGCGACCGGGTGAATTGCTACGAACCCCTCAAACAAGTGTCTTCGTCTTAGTTTTCCTTCAAATACTGGATGACCTTCTTCAGGTCCTCCCAGCACGGTTTTTTCATGTTCGGATTACGCAGCAGGAAGGCGGGGTGGTAGGTGGGCATGACCTGGATGCCGTTCCATTCGCGGAAGGTGCCGTGAAGCGCGGTGATGCCGGTCTTGGTCTGCAGCAAGGTCTGTGTGGCCAGGTTCCCCAACGTGATGGCGACCTTCGGGCGGATGGCGGCGATCTGTTTCATCAGGAAGGGCTGACAGGTCTCGACCTCGTCCGGTTCGGGATAGCGGTTGTCGGGAGGGCGGCACTTGACGATGTTGGCGATATAGACGTCCGAGCGCTTCAGCCCCATCGCTTCGATCATCTTGGTCAGCAGCTGTCCGGCGCGCCCGACGAAGGGCTCGCCTTTCAAGTCTTCGTCGCGGCCGGGGCCTTCGCCGATGAACATCAATTTCGCGTTCGGGTCGCCAACCCCGAAGACGATATTTGTGCGTCCTTTGCTGAGCTTGCAGCGCGTGCAGTCGCCCAGCTCGTTGCGGATGGCCTGAAGCTTGACGGCGTTGTCGCCGGCTTCGGATTTAGCTTTGATAGCCGTCGCTTCGGAAACGGCCGCCGGAGCGTGCTTCCGGCGGGGTCTCGGGAGCTCGGTCACCCCCTGATCGATCAAGTCTTCCAACCGCCGCCGGAGCTGTTGTGCCGCCGCTTTTTTTTCCATAAGATGGGGCCGTGATCTTCCTGGTTCTGCTTCTGGCCGTCGTTTTCGTGGCGTTTCCGTCCGACCTCTTCGCGTGGGGGCCGATCACCCACATCGATTACGCCCACGCGGCGCTGCAAAACGTATCGGCGTACGCCCCCCTGGTCAAGGAGCTTCTCTCGCGTTTTCCCTACGATTTCCTCTACGGAACGCTGGCGGCGGACATCACCTTGGGCAAGGACTACGTCGACTACGTCCACAACTGCCACAACTGGCGCGTCGGCTTCCTCATCTTCAACGAGGCGAAGGAGAAGGGCAGCGAGCGCCAGCAGGCGGCGGCCTTGGGCTACCTGGGCCACCTGGCGGTGGACATCATTTCCCATAATTACTTCGTGCCCTACAAAACCCTCCGCAGCTACCCGACGCGGACGCTCGGGCACATTTATTGGGAGATGCGTTTCGACGCCCGAAGGCCGAAGTTGATGTGGAACTTGGCCCGCGAGATCGGGAGGATGCGGTTCCCCGAGCACGACGAGCTCTTCGAACGCATGGTCCGCAGGACTTTGTTTTCTTTCAAGACCAACCGGAGGATCTTCCGGAGCGTGCTCACGCTCCATCGGCTCAAGACGTGGCATACCATGATGTCCAAGATACACGACCAGTCCCGTTGGACGCTGGCCGATCAGGACATCGAGGATTACCGCAATCTGGCCATCGAATCGGTCACGACCTTCCTCAAGGACCCCGACAAGGCGCCTTGCACGAAGGTGGATCCCACCGGCGAGGCCAAGCTTCTCTATGCCGATGAGATGCGGCAGGAATTGAAGCGATTGACCCGCAAGAAGGTCATCTCCGACGAACAGGCGCAGGCCTTTTTGAAAAAGGCCAAAAAGGCCCTTCGCGACGGTCTCTATAAACCCGCCGATCTTCCGACCGCCGGGGATTTCTTGAAATGATGAGTTAAAGGATCAGATTGCAGCCGCCCGAGGCGTCCTCGACGCTGCCGGTCGCGCCGCCCGTGCCCGCCGTTCCTCCGGTGGTGTCGCCGCCGGTGGTTCCCGAAGAGGAGGGAAGGGTGCAATCCGCGTTGCAGTCGTCCCCGTCGGAAACGTTTCCGTCGTCGCACTCTTCGCCTTCCTGGACGACGCCGTCGCCGCAGCCGGTGAGTTCCACGGCTCCGACGTCGCAGTCGGCCGAGCCGTCGGCGTTTCCGTCCAAGGGGCGGGCGACGCCGCGCTGATCGGTCGCGGGGCACTGGGAGTTGTCGCCGCCGTCGATCGCCGGGCTTCCCTCCAGGGGCGCATGGGTCAAGGTCGGCCCGCCGTTGTCGGCCAAGGGGCCCAACTGGGGGTCGACGTTTTGATCGCCGCTGGCGGCCAGCCCGCAGGAACCGTCGGCGTCCAGGTTATGCCCGCCGCTGAGGATCGGATGCTGGCAATTGTCGCCGGCGTCCGAGATGAGCGCCGAGTTCGCGATCGTCACGGCGCCGGTTCCGACGATGGCGGCGCCCGGCAACAACGAGGTGTTTCCGAAAAAGGTCGCATTGGTGATCGTCGCGTTCCCGGTGTTGGCGATGGCGGAGGCGTCGTTGCCGGAAAACGTGCTGTTCTCGACGGAAAGGTTGCTGGCCGACAGATAAAGAACGCCTCCGCCGATGGAACCGGCGGCGTTGTCGGAAAACGTGCTCCTTACGATCGCCAGAGGGGCGTTGGCGTCTCCGTAGACGCCGCCGCCGAACGTGGCGGCAAGGTTGCCGTCGAACGTCGAATCTTCGATGGAAGCTTGCGAACTCCCCGTCAACCTCAATCCTCCCCCGCGATCGCCGAAATTGTTCCGGAAAACGGTCTTGCGGAAGACGGCGTCCGCGTTCTCCGCCCACAGGCCTCCGCCGTCGCCGGTGTGCGAGTCGTTCTGCTCGATCGTCGAATCCTCGATGAGGATCGACGTGGTTCCCGAGCTCGTCGTCGTGAAGATGCCGGCGCCGTCGGTCTCGGAGATGTTTCCGCGGATGACGGAGCCGCCGTTGATCGTCAGGTCCGTTCCCCCGAAAACGATGCCGCCCCCGAAATCCAAGGTGGCCACGTTGTCCTCTACGGTGACGCCGGTCAGCGTCAACGTTCCGCCGAACTTGGCGATGCCGGTGGCGTCCTCGGCGCGGTTGCCGCTGACCACGGTGTTGACGATGGTCATGTCGGAGGTGTCGCCGGGTTCGATGCAGACGATGCCGCCTCCGTCCGAGTTGCCGAGGTTCCCGGTGACGGAGGAATCCTCGACCGTCAGGGGGGCTCCGGAGGAGTGGATCCCCATGCCGTCATTGTTGGAGATCGTCGTCCGGGTCACGGTGGCGGAGGCCCCGTTGGGCCCGCTGTGAGCGAAGCCGCCGGACGCCCCCGCGTTACCGGAGATTTCGCTGTCCTCGATGGTGAGATCGGCTCCCGTGGAGAACAATCCGCCGCCCTGCCTGTCCGCGAAGTTGGCTCGGAAGACGCTGCTGCGGACGAGAAAGGCCGTGGGCGTCGGCGAGCCCGACGTGTTGTTGACGGCCCCGCCGCCGCTGGACTGGACCCCGGCGTGGTTTTCCAGGAAAAGGCAGGAGTCGATCGTCAGGTTCCCCGTGCCGTCGAGCGCGACGCCGCCGCCGCTTCCCATGGGAGGGGCGCCGTTGCGGATGGTCACGCCGTTCAACGTGAAGTTCGCCGCGCCCGAGACGTCGAAGGCGCGGTCCGGATCGGAGACGACGCCGCCGCCACCGTGAATGACGGTGGATTCGGCCCCGCTTCCGTTGACGGTGAGGGTGTCGGTCACGTCGAGGTCGCCGGTGGCCGCCAAATCCTCGCCGCTGCCGTCGAGCTTCAGGATGTAGAGCCCAGCCGGAAGGGTGATGACGTCGTCGCCGGCCTGTCCGTTGGCGGCGATGACCGCCTCGCGCAGCGAGCAGTCGGACGTATCGCAGGACCCGTCGGCCGTGTCGGCCGTCTTGGTGACGACGAATTCGGCGGCGGAGGCGGTGGAAACAGCAAAGCAGGCGATGACGGCGGCGAGAAGGGATTTCATGGCACTATCCTTTCGTAAGGCGTGATTTCATTAGAGAATAGGGGTTTGACGCCGATCCGTCAACGAACGGGGCGGCGGGAAGGCGACTTTCCGTTGACACTTGAATACGAAACGAAATCGAAAATCTTCAAGGCCATCGCCGTTTTCGGCATGCGCGGGAAGTCCTTCGTTTTTCCGGAGGCGTCGATGAGGCTGGCGCGGTTGGCGTCGCTTTCGAATCCGGCGCCGGGACGTCCTACGAGATTGGCGACGATGGCGTCCAAGTTTTTCTCTTTCAGCTTCTTCTTCGCGTAGGCGGCCAGGCCGTGCGTCTCCGCCGCGAATCCCACCAGCGTCTGGCCGGCCTTCTTGCGGCGTCCCAGCTCCTTCAGGACGTCCTTGGTACGGACGAGTTTGAGCGTCTGCGGCCTCGCCGATTTCTTCATCTTCCTTTTCGAATAGGAGGCGGGCCGGTAGTCAGAGACGGCGGCGGTCATGAGGATCAAGTCGGCGCGCCGCGCCTCTTTGAGCGCCGCCCGGTACATCTCCTCGGCGGAGACGACGCGGATCACGCGGCAATTCGGAGCCTTCAGCGCGACGGGGCCGGAGATCAGCGTCACCTTCGCGCCGCGTTTCAACGCCGCCTCGGCCAGGGCGTAGCCCATCTTGCCGGAGCTCGGGTTGGAGAGGAAGCGGACGGGATCGAAGAACTCGCGCGTGGGGCCGGCGGTGATCAGGACGCGGAGTTTTTTCAATTTCATTTGGCGCGGAGTTTGCGGACCTTGAGGGCTTTTTCGGCCTCGGCCACCAAGACGTCGGCGTCTGGCAACCGTCCCTTGCCGGTGTAGCCGCAGGCGAGGAAACCGGAGTCCGGCTCGACGAAGAGGAAGTTATGTTTCCGGAGTTTGGCGATGTTTTCCTGCGTGATCGAATTCTCCCACATGTGGACGTTCATCGCCGGCGCGAAGAGGACGGGCGCCTGCGTGGCGCAGATCACGGTGGTCAGCAGGTCGTCGCAAAGCCCGTGGGCGACCTTGGCGAGCAGATCCGCCGTCGCCGGGGCGACCATGATTAAATCCGCCGAATCGGCGAGGGCGATGTGTCCGATCTCCTGCTCCTGCGTCAGGCTGAAGAGGTCGGTGTGGACGGGATGGCCGCTTAAGGTTTGGAAGGTGAGCGGGGTGACGAACTGTTGCGCGCCCTTGGTCAGCATGACGTGCACCTCGGCGCCGTTCTCCACCAGCCGCCGGGTCAGCTCGCAGGACTTATAGGCCGCGATGCCGCCGGAGACGCCCAAGACCACTGTCTTTCCTTTGAGCATGAAGGTAATCTACCAATCGGTATGCTGAACGAACAGGAAAAAATCGAGCTTCTCCGCCTGGCACGTTCCACCCTGGAGGCCTATTTGAAGGAGCGGCGCTTCCCGCGGATCGAGCCCTCCCATGCGAGGTTGAAGGAAAATGGCGGCGCTTTCGTCACGCTGGAGAGGTTCGGGGAGTTGCGCGGCTGCATCGGCCACCTGGCGGCGGACAAGCCGCTCTCCTTGACCGTTCAAGAGATGGCGATCGAAGCGGCCACCGGCGATCCGCGCTTCGGCGCCGTGACGGAGGACGAATTGCCCGATCTCGAAATCGAGATTTCCGTTCTGGCCGACTTTCGAAAGATCCGGGACGTCTCCGAGATCCGGATCGGCGAGCACGGTTTGATCGTCGGAGACGGCCGCCGGCGGGGTTTGCTGCTCCCCCAAGTGGCGGCGCGCGAGGGTTGGGACGTTCCGACGTTCCTCTCGGCGACCTGCCGGAAGGCGGGGCTTCCGATGGACGCGTGGAGGAAGGGCGGAATCGTCATAGAAACCTTTACAGCCGAGGTCTTCTCTGAAAAAGATCTTCCCGAATGACGATCCGGGACCGGCTTAGGAAGAACGCGCTCTTCTTCTCCATCCTCCTCTATTATTTGCTCGGGTATTTCCTGATGAACGAGCTGACCTCGCACCGGCGCGTCTTCTACCACCTGGATTTGCCCTTCGAGAGCCGCATCCCCCTGCTGCCGGCGCTGATCTTTGCCTACCTGCTCGAATTCGCCTTCTTCGCTGTGGCTTATTTGATGGTCGACGACCTTCAGTTTTTCAAAAAGATCGTCCTATCGGTCTTCGTCTGCGTGACGCTTCACTTCGTGATCTTCGCGGCGTTCCCGGTGGAATACCATTTGCGGCCGGACGTCGATCCGGAGCGGGGCTGGGCCTATCTGGTGGTGGATTTCTATTACTGGCTGGACCTCCCTTATAACTGCTTTCCGTCCCTGCACGTCTCCAACGTCTTCTTGGTCTCGTTCTTCATGGAACGGTACAAGAAGGGGATGGGGTGGATCTTGTTCCCCTTATCCTTCTTAGTCGCCTTTTCTGTGGTGTGCGTGAAGCAGCACTACGTGGCCGACGTCGTTGCGGGAATGTTCGTGGGATGGTTCGTTTACCGGCAGGTGTTCGTGGAATGACGGTAGGGGCGCATGGCCATGCGCCCCTACGAGACGGACCACGGCTTCGCGCCCTGTTCCAGGACCTTGTTCAACGCCTGAATATTCTGAACGCCCCGGTCCGAGAGCCAATCTTCCAACGCCTTCACACCCGACTTCGCGTAGACCGGAATGCCTTCCTTCCACGTGGCGCGGCCGCAGAGAACGCCGTTGTAGGCCACGCCCGCTTCGGCGGCGAGTTCGAGGCTTTCGCGGAACTCGTCGTCGGAGACGCCGGCTGACAAATAGATGAACGGCTTCTTGGTGGCCGCCGCCGTGGCGCGGAAGAGGTCCTTGGCCTGCTCGCGGTCGTAGGCGGCTTCGCCGCCTTTATTCGAGCGGGCGCCCTTCACGAACTTCATGTTCACGGGCACTTCCACTTTGAGCACGTCGACGTTGTACTTGGGCTTCGAATACTCCTCCATGCTCTTGCGGACGATCTCGGGTTTCTTTTTGGCGAAATCGAGGCCCTTCTCGTCTTCGCTTCCCGTGGGATAGCCCACGAACTCGAGGAAATAGGGGATGTCGTGCGCAAGACACTCCGCACCGATGCGCTCCACCCAGGCGTGCTTGATCTCGTTCACCTTCGGGTCTTCGAAGGGCGTGTAGTAGAGCAGGATTTTGATGGCGTTCGCGCCCTCGGCGATCGACTTCGACACCGTCCAAGTGGGGATCAACAAGGGGATGCGTCCCGGAGTCGTCTGGTCGTATCCGGTGGATTCGTAGGCCAAGAGCAGCCCCGCGTTCTTCGCGCGCGCCTTGGCCGCGGGCAGGCCGAACTCGGGATCGAGGAGGATGGCGCTGGAATGCGGCGTGAGCACCTTCGTCACCGCCGTCTTGAACTCCTCCATCATGCCCTGGGTGATCTGGGAGGGATCGACGTTCTTCTCCTTCGCGATCGATTTCTTCAGCGACCCGCGCTGATCCATCGCGGCCGCGGCGATGACGCCCTTGGGCGTGGAGAGTTTTTGGAGATGAGCTCTTTTATTGGCGGAGATTCCCATGTGTCGGCCCCTTTCGAAGGGTCGGGAATCGCTGATATCGGCCCAAAAATCAAGACGATCTTGGGGAACTACTTGGGGGGAGCTACTTCGGGACGGGGGACTTGGAGGGCGCGATATAGGATCGGATGGAAGGCTCGGCCGGCTGTGTGGTCGGCTGCGTCGCCGGCTGTGTGGCCGCGGCGCCGGCGGGCGTCGTGGCGGCGACGACCTCGAAGGTGGCCGTCAGTTTCCTGTCCTTCGTGAAGAGGTTCACCGTGTACCGGCCCGGAACGAAGCCCGGGTTGATATGGAATGCCGCCTCCACTTGGGAACCCAGCGCGACCGTGCCGATTTCGAAGCTGTCCTTGCTTTCCGGGACCATATCCTCCGAGCGCGGGCCGTTCTGAAAGATATAGTTGATCAGCGAGGGACCGTCCTGGGGAAGGCGGGCGTCGCAGTCGGAAACGGCCGGATCGCTGCAATCCCTGAGGATCTGCAGCGTCGGTTTGTCGCCGGGCTCGAAGTTCGATTTCCAGGTGGCGCCGAGGAGCCAGTCGATTTCGGAGGCGGAGGGGGCGTTCGGCGAGACGGCCGCAACGGGCGCCGGGGTCGTCGTCAGCCCGGAGAAGCCGGCGGGTATTCTCATCGTCTCCAACCACACGCTTTCCGCGTTTTCCGGATTTTCGGGCGGTTGCCCCGGCTTCTCGTGAAGGGCCAAGATCGGCTTGATCAGCACGTCGTTCCCCGTCTGAGGCGGTGCCGGGAGTTGGTTGGAGGGCGGAAGGATCCTTTTGGCTTCGGCGACCGTGGTTTCCTCCGGCTTGTTTTTCAAAACGGTGGATGAGGACGACGAAGGCGAAGACGTCGAGGACGGCGACGACGAAGCTCCCGGAGCGAACGTCGACCGGGAAGACGAACTCGAGGACCCCGAAGAGGACGCCGCGGAGCCCGAAGACGCGGCGGAGGCCGTCGCGGAGGCGGGAAGGGCGGGGAAGGTTCCTCCCAAGACGGGCGCGGACGCGGCGCCCGAAGACGCCGGGGCGGCGGTCACCGCGGCGGGCGAGGTGGAACCCAGGGAGACGATGTCGGATGTTGGAGGCGGCGCGGCAGGAGTGGGGGGATTCGCGCTATCGGCCTTGCGGGTTCGGGGCCTCCGCGATGTGCTCGGAATCGGCCCGAAGGCGAGATTCCGCTCGTGCCGCAGGTCTTCGTCCCGGTCCCTTAAATCCGCGACCTCATCGCCGTCGTCGGGGTGCCGAGGGCTTTCTTCGACCTCATCCTCCTCGGCCTCCTCGGCTGCTTTCTTTGCGGACGCTTTGGTCTTGGACGGTTTGGGTAGGGAATCCTCCGGCAGAATCGTCTCGGTCGCCTCTCCGCCCTGAGGGGTGGCGGATGGGCTATCTTCTTGTTCTGATTCGGTATTTTGGATAGTCGTCTCTTCGCGAAGGCTCTTGGGTTCCGGCCCCGAAGACGAGCCGGGAGAATAGATCAGGTAGGCGGTGGCGCCTGCGGCACTCAAAAGAATCAGCAAGACCCAATATTTCACCGGCCCCCCGCTTTCGAAAGGATACCACAGAAACCCAGGCAGACGAGACAAGTTCTCAGTATCGGCAGGCGGGAGGCATACGGTTGCGAAAGCGGCGTTAAGAAAGGGCTTTTAGGGCCGTTTCGATGCGTTCGAGACCCTTTTCGATCTTGGCCAGGGAGGTGGCGTAGGAGAGGCGGATGAACCCTTCCGCCCCGAAGCCTAAGCCGGGAACCACAGCGACCAAGGCCTTCTCCAAGAGATACGCGGCCAGATCGTCTGAGCCGTGGATGGTTTTTCCGTCGTACTTTTTGCCGAAATAGGCCGAGACGTTCGGAAAGACATAGAAGGCGCCCTGCGGATTGAAGCAAGTCACGCCCGGGATGGAATTGAACTTCTTCACGATGAAATCCCGGCGCTTCTTGAACTCCGCCACCCACGTCTTCAAAAACTCGTGCGACCCGTTCAAGGCCTCGACGCAGGCCCACTGCGTGATCGAGGTGATGTTAGAGGTGACCTGACCCTGGATCTTGGCCATGGCGTCGATGATGTCGCGGGGCCCGGCGGCGTAACCCATGCGCCAGCCCGTCATCGAGTAGACCTTCGAGGCGCCGTTTACCGTCAGCGTGATGTCCTTGATCCTGTCGTTCAAGCTCGCGATCGAGACGAACTCGAACCCGTCGTAGACGATCTTTTCGTAGATCTCGTCCGAGATGCAGAAGATGTTTTTCTTGACGAGGATTTCGGCCAACTCTTGGAGGTTCTTTTTCGGATAGGCCCCGCCCGTCGGGTTGGACGGGCTGTTCAAGACGAACGCCTTCGTCTTCGGCGTGATCGCCTTTTCCAAGACCTCGGGACGCAGGCAGAAGCCCTCCTTCTCCTCGGTTTGGACGATCACGGGCGTGGCGTCGTTCAGCAGAACCTGGTCCGGATAGCTCACCCAATAAGGCGCCGGAATGATGACCTCGTCGCCCGCCTCGAAGAGGGCCTGGGCGATGTTGTAGAGCACGTGCTTGCCGCCGGCCGAGACGATGACGTCCTCGCGGCCGTAATGGAGGTTGTTGTCGCGCTTGAGTTTGGCGACGATGGCGTCCTTCAGCTCGTTGATGCCGGCCACCGGCGTGTATTTCGTTTTTCCCGCGTCGATGGCCTTGATGGCCGCGAGTTTCACGTGATCCGGCGTGTCGAAATCCGGCTCTCCGGCGCCGAAGCTGACGACGTCGATGCCGTCGGCGATCATCTTCTTGGCCTTCGAATCGATGGCCAGGGTGGGAGAGGGCTTGATCTTGTTGGCTCGATGCGTGAGGCGGCTCATTTTTTGAATTTCTCCTTAAGCTTCTTTTCCACCAGCGGCGGCACCAGCCCTTTGCCAGGCCCGCCCAGCAGCAGGATCTCTTTGGTGAGGCTGGAGCTGATGTGCGAGAGCGGCTGGTCGGTCATGATGAAGACCGTTTCGATCTCCGGGGCGATCTGCTTGTTGGCGAGCGCCATCTGGAACTCGTATTCGTAGTCTTGGACGGTGCGCAGGCCCCGCAGGATCAAGCCCGCCTTCTTCTCGCGGGCGTAGTCGACCAGCAGCTTGCGTTCGAAACTGTCGATCTCAACGTTTTTCCGGTCCTTGAGCAGTTCTTTCAACAGAGCGATGCGCTCCTCGGTGGTGAACGTCGATTGCTTCTGCGAGTTGACGGCCACGGCGACGATGACCTTGTCGAAAAGCTTCAACCCCCGGTCGATGATATTCAGATGGCCTTCGGTCGGCGGATCGAAGGACCCGGCGCAGACGGCGGTTTTAGACACGTTTCGCACCTCGTAGAGAAGTTGTAGGCCGACGGTTTTACGGGGGGCAAGGGGATTTTCAAATGGTGCCATTGAGGAGGGCCGCTTGGACGACGGCGGCGCGCTTGGCCGGGTCCAAATCCTTGATCAGGGCGGGCAGGGCCTTCGCTACTTTTTTCGGATAATCCCAATCGGCGCGGTTGATGGCGCGGCCGATCACCGTGAGACCGTGGGCCCTCAAAACCTCGGCGGCCCCGGGCTCTCCGCCGGCCAGCCGTCTGATTTCGTCCGCGAGCGTCCGGCGCAGTTTCGGGAGCTTTTTGACGACCTCTTCGGGGTAATCGAAGTCGGCGTCGGCCAGGGCCCGCATGACGATGGTGGCGCGGTTGGCCTCCAAGACCCGCGCCGTTCTCGAGACGTCCGGATTCAGGCGCGCGATTTCGCGGTCCAACACGGCGAAGAGTCCGGGCAGGCGTTTCGCCGCTTCCGCGGGATAGTCGAAATTGCCCCGGTTCAAGGCCCGCGAAATAATGGTGGCCCGGTTGGAGCGCAGCGCGGCGTCGCCCTCCAGCGCCTTGAGCATCCCCGGAATCGCCTCGACCGCCTCGCCCGGATATTCCAGGTTCCCGCTGTGCAGGGCGCGGTTGAGGATCGTATCCCGATTGGAGCGAAGGGCTTCGGCCACCTCCGCGTCCGCAACCTCCAGCCGCGCGATTTCCAGGTCGAGCGATTGGACCATGGAGGGAAGGCTCTCGACGACGTCCTCCGGATAACTTCGACGGCCGCTGTGAAAGGCGCGATGAAGGACGGAAGCGTAATTTCTCGAGAGAAGATCGCTTCTTTCGGGGAAACGATCCTTGAGGAATAGGACTGTCCCGAGATACCAGCCCGCCGCCCTTAAATAATCGCCCATGTCGCGGAGGTGGAGTTTGGCGTCCAGAACGGTTTCGCCGAGTCCCGCCGTCCGTCCCGCCTCGTAATCGGCGCGGAGCTTCTCTCCCCCGTGACGTCCGACGTCCGTCGAGAAGGACAGGGTTTCGCCGTCGACGGGAAACGGCAGCCGCTTTTTCGCCGGCCTCCGGAAACGTCTCGAGGGCCCCGGAGACGAAGGCCTCCGTGCGTCGGAGGTAGGTCTGAATTGACATCGATCGTTATTTGGTAATACAATATGGCATTATGACTTACACTTCCGTCAGCTCGAAATTCCAGGTCGTCATCCCGAAGGAAGTCCGGGAGAGGTTGTCCATGAAGCCCGGGCAGAAGTTAATCGTCTACGAGCGGGGAGGGATTATCCATTTGATTCCGGA
>DASUFF010000056.1:0-8827 GCA_036274695.1 bacterium
CGCGTCGCCGACGGTGGCGGTGCTCACGCCGGTGCGATAGGAGGCGGCGATCTCGTTGCTGGATTCGGCGATCAAAAGGGCCCGATCCACGACGTAGCCGGCCACGCAGGCCGAGGCCACGGCCACGCCGCTGACCTTTTCGCCCAGGGCCAAATCGGCTGCAATGAAGAGGCCGGCGCCGATGCCGCAGGCCATGAGCCCCCGTCCCTTTTCCTTGTTCAGCTTGGAGGCGGCCGTGGTGATGGCGGCCATCACGTCTTCCTTGTCGGTGTCCGTGATATTACCGTCTCCGTCGACGATGCCGACCTCGTTGGGCCAGTAGCCGCGTCCGCTGACCTTCAGCGAGGCGGTGGATTCCGGATAATCCTTCTTGATCGCCTTGAGCGTCGCGATCGACTCCTCGATCTTGCCGGTGCGGAACTGGTAATAGCCTTCCGCCAGGCGAGCCCGCCCCATGCCCTCGGCGTAGCCGGCGGCGTTCGGAACGTCTTTATACTTTGCGGCGAAATCGTTGAACTCCTTGAGGGAGGCTGAGGCGTAGGTTGCCGCCGCGTCCTTCTTGTCCTGCTCGTGAAACGTGAGGGCCCGGCCCAGATCGAGTTCCAAGGCGGCGGCCCGGGCCTGGAACATGCGCGCTCCGAGGGCCTCGCGCGTGGCGGGATCCTTGACGTCTTTCAACGCCTTCTCGCAGAAATCGGCGATGTCCGTCTGTCCCTTGCGGACACCGTCATGATACCGGTTGGCGGCGGCTTCGTTTTCATCGTCGCTGTTGTCGGGGCTTCCGATGTGAAGGGCGCCGCGGTCGGAGTTGACCGTAGCCTGCAGTTCCATGTTTTCGACGGTGAAGAGCGCGGCTTGATCGGGATGCTCTTCTTTCAAATGCTTGATGAAGTCCCGAGCTTCTTTCAAGACCTCGTCGTGGAGATCGTAGGAAATCCCGGACACGCCGACGATGCGGTGAAGGATCGTGATCTCCTTGCCCATATTCTCGGCCGTCGAGGGGACGACGACAGGGCCGACCTTGAATTGGTGGCGCGCTTTCTGGAGCTCGTCCAAGGCAGCATGGTGGTTGCCGCCGATGGCGAAGGCCGTGGCCGCTTCGATATGCTGCTGATAAGTGTCTTCGGGGTGCGCCTGGGCGATCAGGTCCCGGAAATGAGCTTCGGTCCGGCTGATGAGGTCTTGGCCCGCTTTGTTCTTTTCCTCCAGCTCCTTGATGGGATCTATCGGCGCCGGAGTCGGGATATCGATGCTCGGGTCGGGAAGATTGACCGTCGGGAAGCCGAAACCGTCGAGATATTTATTAGGATCGATCGGCTCGGCCACGGGACCGGTCGGTATGAAACCGGTGAGCTTGTTGAACTCCTCGGAAATCTTCGCCTTGTTCTGGCCGATCTGCGTACGGATGCCGCGGAGGTCGAGACCGACCTGCTTGTAAGCGGCCACGAGCATCTGAAGCGTCTTTTCGGACGGATTCATGAGGTAGAGCTCGTCGGCGCAGGAGGTCGCCAGACGCTGGGCGTCGAGCATCGCGGTGCCGTCTCCCTCCTTTTGCGCCTTGGCGAAGGTCAAGGCGCCGGTGGCCACGCCGGCGGCCAACACGCCGCGATGGCGTTTCTTGACCCCTTCGATCGCATCGCTCAATTCGCCGTTGCAGCTGGGAATGGCCTTCAAAGAGGCCTCGACCGCCTTATATTTTTTGGAAGCCTCCTCGAATTTTCCGTCCAGCGCGAGCAAGTCCGCCTCGACCATCGGCACCGCCAACGAGTCCCCGTTGGGCAACAGGCGAGCTTCGTTCAAAGCCTGCTCGCTGAACTTTTTGAATTCCGCGTCGTTGCCGGCGGCCTTGGCCTGGCTCGCGTTGGCCAAACGATCCTCGACGAGCGAAAAATTGCCCAAACCGAAAAGACCGTTGTCGTCGGTTCCGCTCCGGAACACGGGATTGGAAACGGGATCGCTTTTCGTGATGTTGTTGAAGGCAACGAGGGTCAAGCCCGCCACAGGATTCAACGCCATCAGCGTCTGGACGATGGCGGCATCAACCGAATCTTCGGCCGACTGCGCCGGATCGTTCAGACCGACGGTCGTGGACGGCTTATCCAACTTGGCATCGACAGATGGTCCCATAGGCGTAAATTCTCCCGTTATGACTCTGTAGTTATCGGCCGGGAGGCTATGGGTGGTGGCGTGTCGGAGTGGATATTCCGTTGACTTGAGTCAACAGCAGTATATTTAAAATACTTAATAATTATATATACTTAAATTGTTAATATTTGAGACGAATTCATCCAGACAACGGCAAAGTCGTCAACAGGCCGCCAAGGCCGTTTTTAACGGCAATCGACCAGGAGGCAGGGTACCCGTCTCTGAGGCGTGGGAGGGGTGGAGCGGTCTTCGTAAACGACGACCGTATCGGCAACTTGCACCGGGGCCGGCTGGGTCTGTCTTTCGGCCGAAAGCTGGTAGTTGACTTGGACCTGCTGCGGCTGGCCCGGAGCCGCCTTCTGATCCACCGTCACGGGCGCCAGACCGGCGGCCGCGACCTGCTCGTCGTTGGTATCGGGGGTATCGGCGGGCGGAGACACCGTATCGCTCGGATCGCCGGCTTCGATCGAAGTCCCGTCCTCCTCCGAAGGGGTCGACGTTCCGATCGTTGGGGGAATCGTCGGCTCCTGCTGTTCCTCCGGTGCGATGACCAGGGGAGCCGCCACCCCGCCGTCCTGCGTCTTCACGGCTTCGGGCACGAGGCCGATTTCCGGCTCCGGAACCGCGACCACTTCCCGGCCCCCTTCCCTATTTTCTCGAGCTTCTATGACCGGAGCCGAAATTTCCTCGGTAACCGCGTCGAAGCCGGTGGAAACGCCGCCGCCGCAACCGGCGGCCAAAGAGCCGAGGGCCAGGAGAGTTAAGCCGGACAAGGCGAAAAAACGAAAATTCTTCATGAGCTCTCCTATTTCGTGAGCGGGTGTTTCTCGGCAAACAGGGTTGTGTTCACGTTCTGCTTCTTGGCCAGCTCGATCACCAGATTTCTGTTGTTGTCGCCGGTCTTGGCGAACTGGTCGGCCGTGTTATGAACCGCAGAGGTCGTTCCGTCCGCATTCCTCCAGGAAATCGTCACCTCGTCCCGGTCGTCGAGGACGTGGTCCCCGTTGCTGTCGTGGTATTCGACCTTGGGCATGGGTCTCGTCTCGATTTTCGATGAATCGCTCATGGTTTTCTCCTGGGTTATTTGTTCAGCGGATGTTGCTTCGCAAACCGATCGGCATTGATCTTTTGCTCTTTCGCCTGAGCCAGAAGCTGAAGCCGGTCGGCGTAAGTACCGGACCAAAAGGTGCGGACGGACGTCTCCTCCGGCATATTCGAGTTCGGATTGTGGCCGGTCACCGTATCGCCTTCGTCGAGCTGGCCGTTGTGGTTTTCGTCCGTGATCGTGATCTTTGCGTAGGTCGGTATCAAGCACGACATAAATCCCCCCGTTGTTTCTTGAATCTCTCTGTTGTTATCGGCCGGCGCTCGCAAAGCGGTGCGGGAGTGAGCGGAGTCTTTGTTGACGGGAGTCAACAGCTGGATTTTCGAAACCCTGGACAAATCGGAGGGTTGTGGGGAAGACTCGCGGCTTCAACCAACCTTTAGGAGGACCGATGGACAGCTTCAACGGAGTCGACATCGCCCAGTACGCCAAGCTTTGCGCCCTCATGATTCACACGGGCAACGACGAAACCAAGGAGATCGCCATCGCGGAGGCGAACGGCGTGAAGGGCCCCGACTGGCTGGCGGCCAAGAAAGCCTGGACGGCGAAGATGTCCGATCCTTCCGACATGGGAAAGACGGCCATGGCGTTTTTTCCGATCTATCAGAAGGCCCAGGAAGACGCGCGCGGCGGGAAGGAGCCGATCTCGCTCGAGGATTACGCCCGGCTCTGCGCCGAGATCAATTGCCGGATCAGCCCCATGGACCCGAAGCAGAAGATGGAGCGGGCCCAAGTGCTCGCCAAGTTCGGCCACACGGAATCGCAATACCTGGAATTCAACACCTACTGGGCCGAGATCGTCGGCGAGGCCAAGAGCCCGCGCTTCGACAAGGCGAAACACGAGGTCTTCGCGGGGATCATTCAGAAGGTTTCGGACGAGATCAACGGGATCAAACGCTAGGCGGTTTCAATCGGCCGCGCCGAGGACACGGACCGCGCGGGGGTGTCCCCGGAAATTTTCGTCCAGACGGCGGCGGAAATCGGCCGTTACGCCCTCCGCAAAGTCGCGATCCACTTCGCCCTTGCTGACCGCGCCCCCTAAGTAAGCCGCCAGCATTCGGACGACGCGCCCGTCCTCCATGTAGGACTGCAGGACATTGTCGCGCGTCTCGTAAAAAGCGTGAAGTCCGCGAAGAGCCGCCGGCACCTGATCCATCGCCGCCAGGAGTGCGTCGTCCACGCGCAGCATGTCCTGCCTTAAATCCTTCTCGTAACCGCACCAGCGCAGCGCGTGCATGAAGTCGTGAATGGCCATGTGATAGCGGTCGTAGGGCGATCCGTGAGCGGGGACGTAACCGGGATCGCCCGGCTCGTCGGTCTTCGGCGGACCGGAGTCGATCAAGATCGGCCAACCGTCCTTCTCCAGGCAGGACCTCAGCTCGTCCAGAGAACTCTCTTCCGCGGTGAAGTGCGGGGCAAGAGATCGTTCTCCGAAGATCAGCGTCATGGCGCCGACGACGAACGGAATCGGCGGAAAGCGCCACTGGCGCGTGCCTTTGGGCTGGATGAAGGTCGCGTACAGATCTCCCAACCGCATAAAACTCATCAGCTTGTTCACAGGATTTTCGACGACGAGGGGCGAATCGTCGCGGCCGGCGTACCAGCGATACTCCATCTGCTTGACGCCGTCGGTGTACTCGTCGGTGAGCGTCGTCATCTCCGGCACGTCCCACTCGCCCGCGCGCGGCTTCACGAGGAGGAATTCGCTGACCCACCGGCTGTCACCGACGAAGTGTTTCAATTTACGGACATCCGTCGAAGCGACGACGGGAATATGCCTGCCTTCCTTGTCGACCAGGCCGCTCCGCAAACGTTCGACGTGCAGGTGTTGAAGAGCATGTGTCAGATCGGAGGCGGCCTCCAGAACGGATATTTTCCCGTCCAGGGCGCGCTCCACGGAATCGCGGCAGTAGGCGTTGATTTCCCCGCGGACGACCGAACGCGGGTGCTGGAGACCAATGAGGCTCGCCTGGAGAAAAGCGGCGTTCACGGGAGTGAGCGAGACGGCCGCGGCCGGGAAGAGTGACATGCCGCTTCTTCGAAGTGGCGGGAAAGAAGTTGCGTGTCGTCCTAAGCCTCCGACGTTAATCGGTGGTTTTCACGTATTTCACGGCCTTGCTCAGGCTTAAGTTCATCTCGCCGATGAGCGTCTTGATCTCTTTGAGCGACTTGTTGCCCAGTCCTTCTGTGCCCTTCAGCTCCCTCTCCGAGAGCTTCACCAGGTCTCCCACGTTCTCCACGCCCAGCTTGCGCAGCACGCGCCAGACGCGGGTGGAGATGGGCAGTTCGGCGATGGGCTCGTCTTCGAACCGGGATTTTTCCTTGAACTGGAAATCGCGGACGATCAGATCGTCCAAGTCCACCTGTTTTTTCATTCTGGCCCCCTTCACGGCGCCCTCCTATCCTAAAATCGGTTTCCGATCAAATTCGTCCTTCCATTTCGTTATCGGCGGGCGCCTCGTAATCGTTACGCGCGCGGCCCCAAAGTTCGTTGACGTCGGTCAACGCCCGCCGGCGAGCTGCGAGTCTGAAATCATCTTCGACAATTTCCGCTCGGCCATCTGAGGCGTCGGCCGCGGCGCCCAGCCGACGACGGCGCCCAAAAGCTGCGCGCCCTCCGGAAGATTCTCGAGAGACCAGGCACGGATGTAGGCCGCGTAGTCGAGGATCTCGCCCGGCTCGACGAGCAGGGTGGCCGTCGCATAGTCGCCGCCGGGGGCCCTGAATTGGATCTGCAACGCGTGAAACATGATCAAGCCTCCGCTCCTTGCGCCTGATGAAAGCTGGCGATGACGCCCAGGAAGAAGAGGCCGGCGTTCGAGAGCTCCATGTCGTCCTTGGACAGGCCCTGGGACAGACCCAGAAGTTCGGTCACGGAGGACAGAAAGGAAATTCCGCCCGGCTCCAGGGTCCGCTTGCCACTGGGCCCCGCCAGTATTTCGTAGAGATGTTGGATGTCCTCCTGGACGTCGCCGCCGAGAAGGCCGGCTTTGCGGCCCAATTTGGCCAGATCGTCGATGGCAGAGATCGCCGAAGGATCCCCCGCTTCCGCCAAAAATCGAGCGCGCAACAAGTGGCGGCCGTAGTCCTCCTCCGTAACCACCTCGGCATCGGAAGGACCATCGTCGTCGCTCGCCTTGACGCCCGTGAAAGTGAATTCTTCGCCGTATATCCGCGTCGCCACGCGATCGATGTCGACCTGCGCCAGGGCCAGGGGACGAAGGATGGCCTGTCCGCGCGCTTCCTTTGATCCGAGCCTCTGCTTAGCCGTGTAGTCCCTGTTGGCTTCCTCGATGGTGACGTTCAGATAGGTATCGACGGTGACGGTCTTTCTCTGAATGTCTTGCGTCCCGTCGTCATAGCTCGTGATCTCGACATAGGTGACCGCATCTCCGGCGTCGATCGCCATGTTCGGGTCCTCGTTTGCGAAATCGACGACTTCCCGAAATTTGCCGACGGCTGTCTTACCCATAAATCCCCCCTTCAAAAGCTTGGTTTCGATTCCTTGCGCTCTTGGTGGTTATCGGCCCGGCGAGGTCGATAGTTACCCGCCGGAGGGGAGAGTTTGTGGACCTCAGTCAACGCACAAATTGTTGACATATACGGTAAAAAATCTTTAGAAATTATTTATGACTTTCTAAATATATAATAATTACAATAGTTTAATTATATTGCCTGTTGACAAATAACATGACTGATGACGCAACTCTCCCTTGGTCGGTACCGATAATAGACGTATACTTGGGTCAACGACCCAAAAAGGGCAAAAAGGGTGGTTTTTATGAGTCGCAACGGGATCAACATCTTCAGCTACCAAGACTTCCGGAAGTTCCTCCGGGACTGGTACCAGTCCTCCAAAGAGAAGTACGGCTTCTCCTATCGGGTCTTCTCCCGGCTCGCCGGTTTCACCTCCTCCAACATCTTCAAGCTGGTCATGGAAGGACGCCGGAACTTGACCGAGGACAGCATCAAGAAGTTCGCGAAGGGTCTGAAGTTGAACCGCGCCGAGGCCGAATATTTCCGCACCCTGGTCCTCTTCAACCAGGCCGAGAAGCACGAGGAGAAGAACCTCTATTACCAGAAATTGATCCGCACCCAGCGCGTGCAGGAGCTGCAGCCTCTCATCCAAGACCGCTACGAATACTACTCGACCTGGTATCACCCCGTGATCCGTGAGTTGGTCGTGGCGAAGGATTTCGACGGCACGATGGAGTGGATCGCCAAGCGGCTGGAGCCGGAAGTGTCGGCGGTGCAGGTGCGCAAATCGATCGAACTGCTCGAGCGCATGCACTTCATCAAGAAGGATCCGGAGACGCATCGCTGGTCGCAGGACTCACCCTTGGTCACCTCGGGTGTCGAATCCGACCAGTTGGTCCTTTTGAACTACCACCGCAGCCTGCTCGACCTCATGAAGGAGCAGGTCGGCCGCGTCCCTCAGGCCGAGCGGGACGTGAGCGCCCTGACCCTGGGCGTGATGAAGGACCGTCTGCCGCAGCTGAAGAAACGCATCCAGGAATTCCGGCGGGAAATCCTCCAGATGGTCTCGGAGGACCACAACCCGGACGACGTCGTGCTGCTGGGCATTCAGCTGCTGCCCGTCACCAAGCACGAGAAAGCGGTGAAGGCGGCCGTATGACGATGACGAAGACATTCTTTCAAATCGCGGCCGTGGTGTTCCTGATCGCCGGCGCCTATGGCTGCCAGGGCCTGACGACTCCGGGCTCCGGTTTTCAAGGCGGCACGGAGGCGGGCAATCCCCCAACCGACGGCGGCTTTATCGGCGGCACCGAGGCCGGCAATCCCCCCACGGGAGAGACGACGGGCGGCCCCGGAGGCGGATCGGAAGACCCCCGCGAAGGCGGACATTACTGCGACAAACCCGATACGCCGGAAAAGGAAGGCAGCTTCCCGTGTCCCCAGATCGGAGACGAGCAGCGCCTGGAGATGCCCACGCCGGAACAAATGGGCATGCTGCATGAGCATCAGGATCAGCAGAAACCGGATGGCGGCGACATCATTCTCAACAACCTGGATTCGGATACCCGCAAGAAGCTCAACGGGGCCTTGGGCGACTTCGGCCACAGCGAATCCGTCGACTCCGATGATGACGAGAAGGTCATGATCAAGGTGCCACCCAATTCGACGCGCGTCTTGAATCCCTACGATCCGAAACCCTAAACGTTTTTTGAGGTGATCAAACGATGAAGCGTATTTTACTTTTGATGGCTTCCGTCGTCTTCGTCTCCGGCGCCTACGGTTGCCAGGGCCTGGGCTCCGGTGTGGGCCCGGGATCCGGATCGTCGTTCCAAGGCGGCACCGAAGCGGGAAATCCGCCCACGGACGGCAATCTGTTCGGCGGCACGGAGGCCGGCAATCCCCCTCCGGGCGAGCAAGGCACGGGCCCTGACGGACACAACGGCCAAACCATGGGCAACGAATATTGCAGCGTGAACGGCACCATCGTGCACTGCGGCGCCTGCATCGACGGAAAAACGGCGGACGGGAAAGAGGACTGCACCCCCATCGATATCGACACGGGCATCGATCTCGATCCGGAGAACATCCACCACTTGACGG
>DASUFF010000057.1:0-4261 GCA_036274695.1 bacterium
ACGCGGATGGAGGTGCCGTCCAGGCGGCCGGCCAGCTCCGGCATCACGATGCCGATGGACTTCGCGGCGCCGGTCGTCGTCGGGATCATCGAAAGGCCGCCGGCGCGCGCGCGGCGGAGGTCCTTGTGGTATTTGTCCAAAATCTTCTGGTCGTTCGTGTAGGCGTGCACCGTCGTCATGAAGCCGCGCTCGATGCCGAAGGTCTCGTGCAGCACCTTCGCCACGGGGGCCAGACAGTTCGTGGTGCAGGAGGCGTTCGAGATCAGGTGGTGAGCCTTCGGATCGTATGTCTTGTCGTTCACGCCCAGGACGATGGTGATGTCCGGGTTCTTGGCCGGGGCCGAGATGATGACCTTCTTCACGCCCTTGCGCTTCATGTGAAGCGAGACCTTCTCCCGGTCCGTGAACTTGCCGGTGCACTCCAACACGATGTCCACGCCGTGCTCGTCCCACGGGATTTCATCCGGATTGGGGTGCGAGCAGAGGGAGATCCTCTTCGTGCCGCCGATGACGATCGCGTCCTTGCCTTCGCTCTTCAAATCGGCGTGCAGGCGGCCGTGGACGGAGTCGTACTTCAGGAGGTGGGCGAAGGAGGAGGCCTCGGTCTTGTCGTTGATGACGACGATGTCGAAGGTGTCGAAGTTCCGCTCGACCCACGCCGAAACGATGCCCTTACCGATGCGACCCAACCCGTTGATGCCGACCTTAACCGCCATAACGCTCCTTCGGAAAATGAGAACGCGCGGGTATACTCCGCGCGTTAAAGTCAGTCAACCCTTCGAATTACCGTCCCTTTTTGGCCATTTCCTCTTCGAAATACTTCCGATAAAGCACGTCCCACTCCCGGCTGCCCTCCAACACGCCGCGCTTCAAACTCGCGATCTTCTCGCGCGCGGTCTCGTCGGCGGCATCCTCCACCTTGAGGTATTCGATCAACGTCTTCTTGATCTCCCGGTGCGCCTTGTCCTCGTCGGCATAGGCGACCAACCCGTCCTTGGTGAGGCCCTTATGGATCACGTGGGCGATATGCGAGATGCGGTCGTCCGAGAACTTCATAAGATGAATTTCCGATCCTTTGCGACCTGCTTCTTGATCATCATATAGGCCTTCTGCGCGTCGATGGCCCCCGAAGCGATCTGGGCCCGGTACTGTTCCATCAGGCGCTTGGTCTCGTCCTCGATCGCCACTTCCTCTTGGAGATTCTTCGTGATGATCGCGTCGATCCGCTCCCGAACGCGGTCGTCCGGGGCAGCGTTGGCGATGTGGTGACCGTCCTTCAGGTGCTTCTGGATCAAGGCGGCGACCTTGGCGATTTCTTCTCTCTTGAGCTTCATCGGATCAGACGCCTTCTATTTGGAAACCCCTCGAAATTCAAACTGTTTTCGCGTAGATTGAACCCCATGATAATCGTCATGAAAATCGGGGCTTCGAAGAAGGACATCGATCACGTCTCCGAGGAGATCAAGCGCCTGGGTTTTCGGCCCCATCTGATCCACGGGGAAGAACGGACGGTCATCGCCTGTATCGGCCACGAGAAGAAAAAGAAGGATCTCTTCTCCCTCCAGAGTTCCGAAGGCGTCGAGGCTGTGGTTCCGATCTCCAAGCCCTACAAACTCGCCAGCCGGGAAACCAAAAAGGCGACGTCCGTCTTCAAGATCGACGGCGGCGTGGAAATCGGCGGAAACCGGATCTGCGTGATGGCCGGCCCCTGTTCGGTGGAGAGCGAGAAACAGATCTTAGACACCGCTAAGGCGGTGAAAACCTCGGGCGCTCAGGTGTTGCGGGGCGGGGCGTTCAAGCCGCGGACCTCGCCTTACGACTTTCAAGGCCTCGAAGAAGAAGGGCTTAAGTTCTTGGCGAAGGCCCGCAAGGAAACGGGACTGCCCGTCATTACGGAGATCATGGACGCCGACGACGTGGAGGTGCTGGAGAAATACGCGGACATCCTGCAAGTCGGCGCCCGCAACGTTCAGAATTTTTCGCTGCTCAAAGAATTGGGGCAATCCAAGAAACCGGTCATGCTCAAGCGCGGCATGTCGACGACCATCAAGGAATGGCTGCTTTCGGCCGAATACATCTTAACCGGCGGCAACCCGAACGTGATCCTCTGCGAACGCGGCATCCGGACCTTCGAAACCGCTACGCGCAACACCTTGGATTTGAGCGCCGTTCCCGTGCTTCGCGAACTCACCCACCTGCCGATCGTCGTCGATCCTTCCCACGGAACGGGGTTGTGGCAATACGTCCAGCCGATGGCCCTGGCGGCCGTCGCCGCGGGGGCGGACGGGTTGATCATCGAGGTTCACCCGAAGCCGGAAGAGGCCCTCTCGGACGGGGCTCAGTCGCTGACGTTTAAGAAGTTCGAAGAGTTGATGGAAAAGTTGAGGCCGCTGGCGACGGTGTTGGGAAGATCGGCCTAGATATCCAGATTTTTGACGGTCAGCGCGTTGTCTTCGATGAACTGCCGGCGCGGTTCGACCTGGTCGCCCATCAAGACGGTGAAGATCTGATCGGCTTCGACGGCGTCTTCCACCGTCACCTTGCGCAACGTTCGTTGCTCCGGATCCATCGTGGTCTCCCAGAGCTGGTGGGGATTCATCTCGCCCAAGCCTTTGTAGCGTTGAATATCCTGGCCCTGCTGCCCGCGTTTCAAGACGAAGTCCTTCACTTTCTCCAGATCCTCGAAGTCGAAGATCTCTTCGCCGGTCTTTTCCTTTGCCGCCACCTGATACGGACCGCTGCCCAATTCGGAAAACTCGCGCGCGAGCTTGCGGAGCTCGCCGAAGTCGGCGGAGTTCAGGAATTCGATATCCAGCACCGTCCGGCGCGGGACGTTATTGGAGGCCGTCTTGTAGACGATGCGCTGGGCCTCATGCTCGGGGTCCTTCTCCATGTCGATGGTGAAATCCTTAAGCTCCGGATACCGCTTGCTGAGATAGGCGGCGATCTTGTCCAGCTCCAGATCCAGGCGCTTTCCGTCCTTCAGGAGGTCCCGGTTGATGTCGGTGGCCTCCACGAAGGCGTCCACGATGCGCGGATCCCCGCGCTTCTGGATCAGATCGAGGATCTTGCGGTAGCGGACGAGCTTCTTGGTCAATTTCGTCAATTCCGAGCCGATGATGACCTTCCCCTTGGACTTGAAAGCGACGTCCTCGACGCCCAGGTCGATAAGATAATCTTCCAAGTCCGCATCGCCCCGCAGATACTTCTCGTTCTTGCCCTTCTTGACCCGATAGAGCGGCGGCTGGGCGATGAAGAGATGGCCCTTCGCCACCACCTCCGGCATCTGCCGGTAGAAGAAGGTGAGCAAAAGGGTGCGGATGTGGGAGCCGTCCACGTCGGCATCGCACATCAGGATGATCGAGTGGTAACGGAGCTTCGAAAGATCCTGGCCGTTGCCGCCTTCTCCCCCGGCCTGTTGGTCGCCGACGCCGACGCCCAAGGCGGTGAAGAGGACCCGGATTTCCTCGGAGGAGAGCATCTTATCGAAGCGGGCCTTTTCGACGTTCAGGATCTTACCCTTGAGCGGAAGGATGGCCTGGTTGCGGCGGTCGCGTCCCTGCTTGGCGCTGCCGCCGGCGGACTCGCCCTCGACGATGAAAAGCTCGGAGTTGGCGGCGTCGCGCTCCTGGCAGTCGGCGAGTTTGCCCGGCAACGACCCGATATCGAGCGCGCCCTTGCGGCGCACCAGGTTGCGCGCCTGCCGCGCGGCCTCGCGGGCCCGGGCGGCGTCGATGATCTTGCTGATCATTTTGCGGGCGATCGGCGGATTCTTTTCCAAAAATTCCGACAGGCGGTCGTAAACGACCTGCTTCACCAAGCCTTCGACTTCAGAATTGCCGAGCTTGGCCTTGGTCTGCCCCTCGAACTGTGGATCGGGGATTTTTACCGAGATGACGGCGGTCAGGCCCTCGCGCACGTCCTCGCCCACTGGGTTTTCCTTCAAATCCTTCAAAAGATTGTTCGCGGAGGCGTACTGGTTGATCGCGCGCGTGATGGCGGATTTGAAACCCACCAAGTGCGTGCCGCCTTCGATGGTGTTGATGTTGTTGGCGAAGGAAAAAATGTTCTCGGCGTAGCTGTCGTTGTACTGCATGGCCAGCTCGAGGGCGATCCGGTCCTTCTCCGCCTCGATGTAGATCACGTCGTGAAAAGGGTTTTTTCTCTGATTTAGGAATTCGACGAAACTTTTGATCCCGCCCTCGTAACAGAAGTCATGCCGCTTACCATTGCGTTCGTCGGTGATCGAAATCTTAAGTCC
>DASUFF010000058.1:0-49655 GCA_036274695.1 bacterium
GCCCGGCAGGCCGATGTTGGTTTTCATGCGTCCCTCCCTTTTTTTTGATTCCGGCAGGCCGCACAGAGCCCCCGGAAATAGATGGAATAATCGTCGATTGTAAAATCCTTCCGTTTCGGAATCTTCACCGCGATCTTCTCCGACGCCGCATCGTCCAAGTCGAAGATGCGGTCGCATCGGCCGCAAACGAGATGGTGATGCGGGCCGGGAATGGGATCGAACCTCACCGCCGCCCCCGGATGGCTCACCTTGCGAACCAATCCCATACGAACGACGGTCTCCAGGACCCGGTAAACCGTGGTCCGGGAGATGTCCGGCAGGAGCTTGCGCGCGGCGTCGTAGATCTCGTCCGCCGTGGGATGATCGCTCCGCTGAAGAAGAAGCTCAAGAATGGTTCTGCGCTGGACGGTTAAGGGGATTCCGCGTTCCCGACAAAGCGCGCCGAAGCGGCCCAAGGTCTGGCGGGAATGGTCGAGTGAAGTTTTCACGAGATGGTATTTAATACCATCTAGGATTAAGTGTCAATAACGGGGGACCGGCTAACCAGCGGCCCGTTTCTTGGGTTCGGGCTTCTCGGCCTTGGCGGGGGCTTCCTTCGGAGACTCCTTCGCGCCTTCTTTCGCGGCGGTTGCGGCGCCCAAGGTCTTTTCCAGGATCTCCTTCTCGATCCGAGCGGCGATATCCTTGTTTTCCTTGAGGAAGAGACGGGCGTTGTCGCGGCCCTGGCCGATGCGGTCGGTCTTGTAGGAATACCACGTACCGGTCTTCTCGATCACCTGATGGAGTTCGGCCAGATCCAAGACCTCGCCCTCGCGGGAGATACCTTCCCCGTAGATGATGTCGAACTCGACCTCCCGGAACGGGGGAGCCACCTTGTTCTTCACCACCTTCACGCGGGTGCGGTTGCCGATGACCTGATCGCCGTTCTTGATGGGCGTGATGCGGCGGATGTCCATGCGGACGGAGGCGTAAAACTTAAGCGCGTTGCCGCCCGTGGTGGTCTCGGGGTTCCCGAACATGATGCCGATCTTCATGCGGATTTGATTGATGAAGACGATCATCGTCTTGGCGCGGGAGGCGTTGGCCGTCAGCTTGCGCAAGGCCTGGCTCATCAAACGGGCCTGAGCGCCCATCTGGGCGTCGCCCATTTCGCCTTCGATCTCGGACTTGGGGACCAAGGCGGCGACGGAATCGATGACGATCATGTCGATCGCCCCGCTCTTGACCAGCATGTCCGCGATCTCCAGGGCCTGCTCGCCGTTGTCCGGCTGGGAGATCAGCAAGTCTTCCGTCTTCACGCCCAACTTCTTGGCGTATTGGACGTCCAAGGCGTGTTCGGCGTCGATGAAGGCCGCGATCCCACCTTTTTTCTGGGTCTGGGCGACCGCCGTGAGGGCCAAGGTCGTCTTGCCGGAGGATTCCGGGCCGTAGATCTCGATGATCCGGCCCCTCGGGAGACCGCCGATGCCGAGGGCCAAATCCAAGCCCAGCGAACCGGTGGGAATGGCCTCGATCTCCTGCAAGACCTCTTCCTTGCCCAGCCGCATGATGGCGCCCTTGCCGTATTGCTTCTCGATCACGCTGATCGCGGAGGTTAAGGCTTTTTCTTTGTTGGAGTTGTTGTTTTCCTTGGCGTCCATCACGGCCTCCTTCTGAGTTGAGGGAGATCCTGCTCTCCCTCAATCTCCCATCGGTTAATTTTAGGTCTCATCGTTCACTGCGCCCAGCGAAGCTAGGCTTCGTTCACTCTCAATTTATATTCCCGCAATTTGGTATAACTCGCCCCCTCGGGAGTCAAACGGCTTTTGTAGAGAAGGAGCCGATCGACGACGAATTCTCCGAAGCGGGCCTCCGGCGCGGCTTGCAGGATGCTTGAGATCCCCGAGGCGCCCCGAAAATGGGGGATGCGCGCCAGAGTGAGATGAGGTGTGAAGCTCCGATCCTCTTCTTTGTGCACGGAAAGGTCTTTCATCTGCGCCTGAACGTCCTTTTGAAGACCGGCCAGGCGTTCGGTTTGGCCTTCCAAACCCGCCCAGACCACGCGCGGCTTCTCGGGACCCGGAAAGAAACCCAGCCCCGCGGCGCTTAAAGAGATCGGCTCGTGACTCCCGACCAGTTGCCCGAGACGGCGATCGATCTCGTCGATCAACGATTCCTCGATCTCGCCTAGGAAACGGAGCGTCAGATGGATGGCCTCGGGACGCACCCAGCGGAAGCCCGTCGTCTTTCTTTCCAACGACCGGATCGTTTCCGCGAGACGCCGCACCACCTCGTCCGAGGGGTCGACCGCTATGAAGGCTCGGAGGGTCATTTAAAGGAGGCTCCTTTCGTAAACCTCGCCCTTTGGGAAAGCAAGACCGGTGCCGGGGATTTGTTGAAATATTTCAAGGCCGGAGCGTTCGAAATGGTTCGAATTTCGGAGGGGGCAGACCGGAGTTACGACTTGATCGCGCCCAGTAGTTTTTTGCGGAGCAGGTCCAAGGCGGCGAAGGCCACGATCTTCTTGAACCACTCGCGCGTCGTGGCAAAGTGCAGCTCGCGTTGGATCGTGCCGTCGGCGGAATCCAGGGCGATATGAACGGTGCCGACCGGCTTTTCCGTCGTCCCGCCGTCGGGGCCGGCGATGCCGGTGATGCCGATGCCGTAGTCGGTTTTGGAAACCTTCCGGATCCCCTTCGCCATGGCGACGGCGGTCTCGGAGCTGACGGCGCCGAAGGTCTGGATCAGGGCCTCGGGCACGCCCAGGATCTCGGTCTTGGAGACGTTGCTGTAGGTCACCGCGCCGCGCTCGAACCAGCCGGAGCTGCCGGGGACGTCCGTGATCAGGCTGGCCAGGCGCCCGCCGGTGCAGGATTCCGCGGTGGCGAGCGTCGCCTTTTTCTCCAGGAGGATGCGGCCGACCACGGCGGCGAAGGTCTCTTCCTCCCCTTCTCCGTACACGAGGTCGCCCAGGCGGAAACGGATCTCCTGCGCCACCGTCCCCACGCGCCGCTCCAAAAAGACGGGGTCCGGCCCCCAGGCGGAGACCTTGATGAAGATTTCGGGGAACGAGACCCGGTACGCCAGATCGACGCCGGTTAAATCCAGCCCTTCGAGCTTCTGAGCCATCGTGGCCTCCGGGGCGCCGAAACAGCGCAGGAAGCGAAAGGCGTATCCCCTCTTCTCGCTCTCGAGGCCGGCGATCGCGGGCAAAACGGAATCCTCGAACTGTTGGCGCATCTCGCGCGGCACGCCGGGCAGGAAGAAAAAATGGCAGTCGTTCTGGACGACGTGGCAACCCGGCGCGGTGCCGAACTTGTTCGATATCATCTTGGAGCCCTCGGGCAGGAGGGCCTGCTTGTCGTTGTTGGACGTCATCTCCCGCCCGATCTTCTTGAAGCGGTTCTTGATGGCCTGGAGGGCGACTTCATTCATGACGAGCTTGACGCCGAAGGCCTTGGCCGCCACCTCGAGGGTGATGTCGTCGAGCGTCGGCCCCAAGCCGCCGGTGACGATGACGGCCTGAGAGCGCCCGGCCGCGCGCGTCAACGCATCGGTGATGGTCTCGGGATCGTCGCCGACGGTGGAATGCCAGGTCAGCTCGTAGCCCCGGCTCCAGAGCTGCTCGCCCAGCCAGGCGAAATTGGTGTCGGTGATCGCTCCGGAAAGGACCTCGTCGCCGATGGTCAGGACTTCCAGCTTCACGCCCAGATCCCCGGAACGACGCGGATGGCGATCTGAAGGACCAAGTTCGCGTAGATGCCGGCCATGAGATCGTCGCCCACCACGCCCCAGCCGCCGGGGAGCTTGTCTTGGATCAGGCGTGCAGGGAAAGGCTTCCAGACGTCGAAGAGGCGGAAGAGGAAGAAGCCGGCCAAGCCGATCTTCCAGGAGAACGGCAGGAAGACCAGGGAGAAGAACATGCCCGCGACCTCGTCGATGACGACGATCTGGGGATCCTTCGCGCCGAGAAAACCTTCCGCCAACCCGGCGATCCAGCAGGAGAGAAAGGCGACGGCGAGAACGGTGGCGCCGAGAGGCAACGGGGCCAAGCGCTGCAGGGGCCAGTACAAAAGAAGTCCGACCAAGCTCCCCCAGGTTCCGGGAACCGACGGCAGGTAGCCGGACCCGAAGCCGGAGGCGAGAAAGAGAATGACTTTACGCATGAAAATACCTTATGCCTTCGAACGCGGGAGGCAAACATGAAATTAAAAGGCAAGACCGCCATCGTCACCGGCGGCGCTCAAGGCATCGGCAAGGCGATCTCGAAGCGATTGGCGGCCGACGGCGCAAACGTCGCCATTTTCGACCTAAAACCCGAAGGCGGCGAGGCGACGGCCAAGGAAATAGGCGCCGACGCCCTCTTCTTAAAAACGGACTGCACCAAAAAATCGGAAGTCGACGCCAACGTCGCCCAAGTCGTCGCGAAATTCGGCGCCGTCGACATCTTGGTCAACAACATCGGGTGGGCCCTGCCCACCTTCTTCCTCGAGGAAGACGAAGCCTATTGGGAAAAGGTCATCGCGGTGAATTCCAAGACGCAGCTTTTGGTGACGCACGCGGTGTTAAAGGACATGACCAAGCGCAAGGGAAACGGCAAGATCGTCAACCTCTCCTCGGATGCCGGCCGCGTGGGTCAGATGCAGGGCGTGGTCTACTCGCTGTGCAAGGCGGGCGTGATCGGTTTCACCAAGGGGCTCGCGCGCGAGGTGGCCCGCTACGGCATCAGCGTCAATTGCGTCTGCCCGGGGCCGACGGACACGCAGCTCTTCGAGGAAGCCATCAATCCGAAGATCAAAGAGACTTTCATCCAGATCATTCCTTTCAAGCGGATCGCGAAGCCGGAGGAGATCGCCGCGGGCGTGGCCTTCTTCTGCTCGCCGGATGCGGATTACGTCACGGGACAGGTGTTGTCGGTCTCGGGCGGTCTGACGATGGCAGGCTAAGAAGGTTTCGCTATCCTGCAGCTTGAGCGGGCGGCGGCGTCGAATCCGACACGCGGATGCCCGCCGCAACGAGCCTCATCTGGACCCCCGAATGACGGCGGCGTGAGCGGTTGAAATACGCGTGAAGGCTTGCGTCCAGGTTCAAATCGTAGGTCTCGCGAACCGTCAGGGCGTGGGAGGCCCGCTCCACCAGCAACTCTTGCAGAGAGGTGAGAGGCTCCTGCAACTCTTCGCGAATATCCACGTAGTCGCCTCCGTCCGGAAAGAATCCGATCGACTTCTTCCACCCTCTCACGTCGCTCAAGGCCTTCGAGACGGCTTCATGAAGACCGCTGATCTCGGCGACGACGACCCCTGCGGCCCGCTCGTTCTCCTGCCAGGGATAACGATTTTTTTGGAAATGATCCCCGAATTCGTCCCTCTGATCTGCGAAGGCCAAAACATGTTTTGAAGATAATCCTAAGCTTTCCAGAAGGCCCTGCTCGTAGGTTTTCGCACGTGTAACGAAGCATTGGGCCGCCAACAGGGGGAGGTCCGAGGCGCGAATCATACCTTCCGGACGTTCCGGGGTGGGTCGAAACCCCTCCCGCAAGGCAGGCGTCAACTGAACGGCATCAAAGGGGTCCGACTCGACCACCGACAAAGGGATGCGGCTCCAAACATCAACGTAATTGAGGAGAGATACCTGACTGGCGGCAAAGGCCGCTGGATTGTTCATGATTCCGTCCTCCCCCACGCGACTTCTTTTTGCGTCTGGGTCGAAGGATAAAGCTTTTTTTCATAGAATCAATGAAAATTGTTGTTTTTAAAGGAGTTTTTGCTGTGGATAACCTGTGACCATATATCCAACTCATTGAATTTATTTTAATATTTATCCACAGGGTCACATATGGTCACTGGCAATCTTTTTATCCCATTTAACGGACAATGCGGCCGCGCAAGGGTCTCCAGAGACCGCCCTCGGAGAAACAGGCCCAGCCCCATTTTAACCACTTGAGGAGGGCGAAGGCGAGCCAGAGGGCCCAGGCGAGCATCACGCCGCGATAGACCCACATCGGCAGTGTCACCACCCACGGACGCGGCAACAAGGCGCCGACGCGGTCCTGGAACCAGATCAAGAGCGAATCCGACGATCCGCTGCCCTCGATCTGCATGACGGGGATCCCCAAGAGCCCGCGCTCAATGGAGACCACCAAGACGCACAGGGCCGCGATCGTCAGGCCGGCCAGGAAAATTTGCCGGAGATCGAAGACGAAGTTGTTCTCTACTCCCCTCGCCCGCCGCCAACCCAAGGCCAGGAGCCAGAGGGCGACGAAGATCGAAGACCACACCGGCACCTGCGTCAGGCCCAATCCCAAGAGGAACCAGGAGACGGCCTTCAGCGGCGTCAGCGTCACGCGGCCCAAGCCGATGGAGACGATCAAGAGGACCACCACCAATCCCCAAAACAGCACGGCGGGCCCGAGGCGCGGTCCCCACGTGAACAGGACCCAGCGCTGCGGGATGGTGACCTGCACTTCCGCGTTCACGCTCGGCGTTCCTAACCCTACCTTCGGCGCCTTGAAGAAAGGCCCCATGCCCTTGGGTTGGGTCCACTTGATCTCGAAGGTCTGGGCGCCCGGCACCACCGGCAGCGTGACGGTGTTCCCCACCGCTCCGATCGGCTGCAGGCTTCCGTCGATCGCCACCGACTGCACCTCCGCGCCCTCGGGGAGCGTCAGCGCGTGCTGCGTGCCCAAGCTACTGCGGAGCGATAAAAAGAGCGTCGCCTCCGTCGAGCGCGAACCGGGCGCGAGCGAGAGCCGGCTTTGGTCGATCGTCAACGTCTGCCCCTCGACGGCTTCCGGCCGAAGTACCTCCAGCGTCGCCTCCTCGCCCGGCCAGGGCTGGAAGGTCGGCAACCATTCGTCGTCCTGATAATGGCGGACCACCGGGATGCCTTTCATCTGCACGTGCCAGATGGGGCTCGCCTCCACGGTCCAAATCTCGGTCCACCAGGTCGACTCGTCCGCCTTGAGCGGGATCGCCGGCGATTCCAGCAAAGTGGAGCGCCACGAAGTGCGCGAGGCTTGGGGCGCGAGGTTCACCGACACCTTGCCGCCTTCCACGCGGAACCCCGGCGTCGTCACCGACTCGCCCACGAGGAGGGGAACCTGAACGACGACGGCCGTTCCCACCGGCGTGGCGCGCGTGATCGTCGTCTCCACTTCCCAGGTCAGTCCCAAGATGATCCGGCGCTCGACCGTCAGGAAGGCCGGCAACGACTCGCCGTCGGCATGCGTGGGCGAGGTTTCGGCGGACTGGCTTCCTCCACGAGCGTCAGCGAGCGCCGTGCCGCGGGAAGCGGCAACCTGGGCGCGCATGAGCTGAAGATTGTCGTCGGCCAGCCCGTCTTCATGGAGCCCCGTCACCGACCAGCCGTCGGCCTTGGCCTCCACGAAATACGGCTTCATCGGCAACGGGATCTGCACATTCTGCCGATCGGGCAAGGGACCGGTCATGAGAATCTGATGAACGCCGGGCTCCAAGGCCATCCAGAGCTGGCCGTCGCCCGTTCGCGTCAGCGCGGTTCCTCCGGCGGAGGCCGCCGATGCGGCGCCCTTCGCGCCCGCCGCGGCGGGTTTGGCGCCCGCATTTCCGTCCACCGTCACCTCCGTCGGCGACCACTCCTTGGCCACGCCCGGCAGCGGCACGGCGCTGGCGGCGTCGACGTGGACCTCCAACCGCAGCGTCAGCGACGACGGCGAGGCGTCCAGCCTCATCCGCGACACCGCGGCGCAGTTGGGATAACAAGCGGGATTCTCCAAGAGACGCCTCTGAAGCTCCTGCAACAGATCCGGCGCCGGAAATTCCGCGTGCGCCTTCGGCACAAAGGCCAGGGCGAGGAGGAGGATCGCCGCCGCGGTCACTTTGGACGGACGGAACCAGCCGCGGAGAAATCGGGGCCGGCGACCTTCCGGCAGATCCAGAACGCAAACGATCAGCAGCGCGATCAGCAGAACGCGTAGGAAGCTTAAGACGAGATTCACGCACGGAGGAACCAGGACGAACTTAAGCGCTTCCCCCGCCTCCACCGGACCGAACCAGTTGATCTGGACGTCCCGCCAGTTCCACTGAGGCAATCCCGGACCGGTCTGGACCTTTGCGCCCGGCTGGTAGTCTTGATGGATCGACGAACCCATTTTTTTCTTGCTGACGGCCATCTGGCGCATCACCACCTGGGGCGCCTGCACGGCATCCTCGTCCCGGGCGGCCTTCTCCTCCACCGCAGGCTCGGGCTCCGCCATTTCCAGGGCAGCGGGCGGCGGCGGTGGCGGCGAGGCCTGCGGCATCCCGTAACCGGCGGACTTCGCGTCGAAACCGCCGACCGACGAGGGATAGATCATCGGCTGTTCCAGGGACGGATAAAGACCGATGCGCGCCTGGTCGACCAGGAAGGGCACCGCGATCGCGATCAGCACGAGAAGGCTGACGATACGATAGAACTGAACCAATTTGCGGATCAAACCGGCCGGCAGAAAACGGAGCAAGGCCAAGCCCGCGAGCACCGCGATCCACGCCCACAGGGGCGCGCCGTCCTCGGTGACGGTCAGGCCCAATCCCAGAAAAGCGACGACGCCCCAAACCTTCCCCCACAGCTTGGCGAACGACAGGGCGACGACAAGAACGAGAAAGATCTCCAACAACGTCCAGCGATTCAGCCAGGTGTTCGGCACGGAGTCGGCTCCGATCACCGCAAGCGCCCTCCATCCCGGAGGCAGATGGAGATTCTCCGTCACCCGTTGAAAGACGTGCGCCCAGCCCGTCGCCGGGATCTTGAAGGAGCGGCCTTCCAGACGGCTGTCGGCGAGGACGCTGACCTGCCCTTCGCGGATTTCGACGCCGGTCCGGCCCTCCGAAAGCCCGGTGATGAGCTGGTCCTTGCCGTTCACCGACACGCGTCCGAGCTTTAGGCCTTTCGAGGCCTCCAGGCGCGAGCTCTTGGCCATGGCCCCGCTGATCGCGTCCCTCACCGTGTAGCCCTTGCCGTCGAAATCGAGCCAGAGGTCGCGCGTGAGGTTCAGCTGGTCGGGCCTCGGATCGGAATCGCCGCGCCGCTTTTCGTTGAAGGCGACCTTATCGCCGGGTTTCACGCGGTAGGACGGATACGATTTCCAATCGTCGGGGAGCGTCGTTTGATTGGGATCGACGGCCGGAACGCCGGTTACGTCGACCAGACGCAGGTCGTTGCGTGATTCGAAGGCCCAAATTTCGTCTCCCGCCTCCGACGGAGGCACGGCGATCTCCGTCACGGGCCCGTGATGCCGCGCCTTGAAGGTGACGTCCCAGGTGCCGGCCTTGACCTGGACTTTAAGCTTCCCGTCCTTCTGCAACTGAGCGGGCAACGGGCTCTCCAACGACATCGGGATGAAGCCCTCCAAGAGCGGCGACGGCAGCTCCGCGTCCCGCGTCTTGCCGGAGACCTCGAGCGTGATCCGCGTCGTCATCACGAAGGGCACGTCGTCGGTCATCAGGCGGTGCACCCGCGTGGTCAACTGATCGCGGTCGTTCTCCTCGGCCGGCTTGGATTCCAGCCAGAGGCGGCCGTCGTCGTCGCGGTTGATCTTGGACGCGGCGGCGCCGCGGAGCGTGAGGCGCACGACGCCGATCTCGGCCGGGATGGCCAGCGACTCCGGCATCGCGTCCCACGCGAACGCGCCGGTGATCGCATAGGTCCCTTTGTCGACGAAGGCCTGCGGCCGTCCATCCTTCGCGACGACGGCGAGCGGGCTTCCCCCCGCCTTCACGTCCTGGGGCCAGTGGTCGGCGTCCCCCGGTAGGGGGATCCATCCTTCTTGGAAATTTTTTGCCTGCAAAGAAAAGCTTCCCTTGCGGTCGTCCATCGACAAGGCCAGGGGCGACGACCAGCGGCAGAGGCTCCGCGCCGAACCGCCGTTGAAAAAGGGGCAGAGCTCGCCTTCATGCCCTTTCAGGACCCAGCCGGTCCAAGGCTTCAAGAGATCCGGCACGTCGATTTTCGCGGAGGCGGTGAGCGGAAAGAGCAACACGAGGGTGGCGATCAGCCGATGGATGCGTGTCATATGTTTTTTGAATGGGTTTGTGAGTCGGATGACCGTTGATACCACGACCGGACAGTGATAGGGACCTAAAACTTTTGTAAAAGTTTTCGTTTGGGGGATTTCAAAGATGAAATGTTCAAAATTGGCGCGGGCGCTCGCCGTCATTCTTCTTCTCGGGGTTTTGGGAGGAGCGATGGCGTTCGACGGCGCCGCCGGTTGCGGAAATAATGCCGCCCTCGGGACCGTGAATCCGCATTTTTCGGACGTCAGCGACGGAGCGACCGCTCCCGGCGGCTCGATCAATCCTGATGATAACGACCAGGTGACCGTCATCGAACCCGGGCCCTCCGACCAGGCGGGAAAGATCGGAACGATCGCCGACCGGGACCCCTCGCACGTCCTGTGCGTCATCATCGATCCCTCCGCCGGGGAAAACGCCGACCTGGAGGTCTGCGATTCGGACCGCGTGAACACCGAAACGGAATCGGTGAACGGCTTATGCCCGGACGCGGATGTCGCCAGCCGTTGCGCCTCGAGCAATGCGGGCAGCAGCCCGGACTTCTGCCAGGTGACCGGAGCGGCGGACTACGCCTTCGTTCTGATCAACCCCACCGCCGGAACGGTCTCGGTCGCCTACCAGGTGATCGACGTGACGGGGTATCCCAACAAGTCCTGCGCGGATTTGAATATTTCGGAAGATTCGATCCTGACGGATGAATGACGGCGTCGCGAGGTTTTAGACCAGGGACGCCTGCCGGTATTCGTTCATCACCTGGTCCATATCGGCCACACGGTCCAAGACGTCCGAACGAAGCTTGTCGTCCGCAATGCGGTTTAAGATCATGATGTCGAATTGCGGGGGTTTTTCCTCCACGCGACTCTCCTCGGTCCGCACGATGAAATCCGCGGCCTGGCGGCAATGGACTTTCAACTCGTCCTTCACGTCCTCCGGAATCGAATCGTCTTTGTAGACCAACAGACGCTGGGGCTTGCCCCAATCCCGTATGCCACGGCTCATGACCTGAATCTCGGCGGTGGCGTATGTCTTGTTCTTGTGATTGCAGGCCCGTCTCACGTTGATGTGCTTGGCCCGATAGCCCCGGTCGTTGTTCTTGTCCTCGACGTGATCGACCTGGAAGTAATGAGGACACCCGGGCTGACTGCGCATGGCGGCCTCGTGCAACTTCATCGCCCCTTCGACCAAGGCCACCGCGGCGTCCACTCCGGCCTGGGAGCCTACGATGATGCGCAGGCCCAGCAGGTCGAAGAATTTCTCGCGCATGCCTTCCCAACCCTCTTCCTCCACCCGCTTCCTCATCTTGGAGAGCAGGTCGCGCTTGATGCGGACTTCGATCTCGAAATGCTTGAACGGAAACCCGTTGCTGATGTTCTCGATAATGGTCCGAAGCTCCGTCAGATAGCCGGCGAAAGGCTCGAGGAACTTGCGCTCGTCCTCGTCGCGCTGGCGGCGGTAGTGATAGAGCTCCTGGAAAAGCTGGAGGCCGAACTGGTCGTAATCGGTGCTTAAGATGGTCAGATGCCGATAGAAGGTGCGCATCGGCTTCGAAAAAAAGTGCTCCTTGTCGTGAAGCGTCCGGACCTCGCGCAGCGTGTCCGCGACCAGCTTGGCCTCCTCGACGATGTGCTCCTCGTCGGCGCCCCGGCCCAGCAGGTCGGCAAACAGTTCGTTCACCCGCTCGGTCACCGCGTCCTGTGTCGTGTCGCAGGAGCCCGATTCGGGCCCGTTGACCTGGTAGCGGATCTCCTTCAGGCGCATGAATTCGAAACCGATGTGGCGGGCCTGGCGCCCCAGTTCCTGGCTCAAGGCGACGTCCGGCCGCCCCGAGGGGAGGGTGGCGGTGGTCACCGGAAGGCTCAGCAGAGAAAAGATCATCCCTTGGGGCAGACCTTGGATCATAGCTAAGTTCACTGTCGACCCAAAAACGCGAATGTTGCCTGGTTTGTCAAGATTTTAGGATAAGAATTTAGCCTATTTTTACGGAACCTGGCGGCTTGACAAGGCCATATGTAGCATTAATACTACATACGATGAACCTTTTGAGCGAACGTTTGCCGGCTTGGCGAAAAGCGCGCGGAATGTCCCAATCGGCATTGGCGGCGAAGGCGGGGCTGGCGCGTCCCAATCTTATCGCCCTCGAATTGGGGCGGAGGGATTGCACCCTCGCCACCCTGGCCAAACTGGCCAAGGCCTTGGATCTCACTCCGGGAACTCTACTCGACAAGGCTCCTTCGTCCGCCGCCCGGCTCGACCGTCACGAACGGGACGCCGTCGCCCGCGCGATTCTCACGGGCGCCCCCCCTCGTTCCGCCCGCCTCCGCAAAATGGCGGAAGACCTGGCTCCCCTTTTCCTTCCCTCACTCGAGGCCGCCGGACTCAAACCCGTTTCAGAAAACGCGGGTTTCGTGCGCCGGCGCAAGCACCGTTTGGAGGCGCATTACTCGCGCGAACTCGTGAAGGCGATCGCGGAACGCGTCCACCGCCTGCTGCCATCCTTCCTTCCAAAGGGAGAAGTCCAATGACCAAGAAAGACATCGACCGCTTCTTCGAAGAATTCGCCAAACGTTGCGCGCGGCCCGTTGAAATTTATTTAACGGGAGGCATCGCGGCTTGGTTTCTTGGAGGAAACCGTCCGACCCGCGACATCGACTTCGCCGTCAGCGACGGATCCGAAGAGGTCGCGCGAAGCCTGGACCAAGTCAGCCGCGAGCTGAAAATCCCCATTCAATATTCCGACGACATCCAACGCTGGGGGATGATCAACCTGCCCGCCCTTTACGAAGGCGCCGCTCTGCATAAAAAATTCGGCGGCGTCGCGGTTTACCTTTTGGCCCCCGAAAAATGGGCGATCGGCAAGTTGAACCGCTATCTCGAATCGGATTTGGAGGATCTGACCAACGTCTTCCGCAAACAGAAACCGGAGCTTCAGAAGACGTTGGACTATTGGGGACGCGCCCTTCGCGAGAGCCCCGCCTCCCCGCAGCAGAGCTTATTCAAACATCAGGTCAACCATTTCTTGAAAAATTACGGGAAATCGATCTGGGGCGAGGACTGTCCCGAGAAACTCTTTTAGACCAACAAAGAATCGTTGATGGCGGCCAGCTGGCGGGGGACCTCTTTCCGGGCGTAGGCGATGATCTCCGGGATCAGGTTGTGGTCCAGCATGTCGCCGTTCAATTTCATGTCCAGGTCCCAAAATTCGATGCTCGGGTCGGCTTGGAGGACGCGCTTCTGGTCCTCCACCTTCGCCCGGCGGATCAAGTCCGAGTAATACATGGTGGAGCGCACGTGCTGGACGATGGGGATCCTGCGGAAAACGCGGTTTTTGAAAAAACCCATCGTCGTGAAGCGGGCGTTCAGGCTCACGCCGATGACCAGCAGGCGGCGGCGTTTCTCCAGGCTCATCTCATGGTCGAGGTGCCACTTGCGGCGGATGGTCACCGTCGGGACCTCCTCGTTGGTGGCCCCGTCCACGTAGACGCGATCGACGCCGGCCTTGTCCTTGATCACCTTGGGCTGAAAGACGATGGGGACGGCGGTGGAGGCGGCCACGGCTTCGAAGGCGTCGGCCTCGAACATCCAGCCGTCGTAAAGCCCGTCCGCGACGGAAAGAGGCGTCAAGGTCTCGGTTTGATGGGTGATCAGGTTGTAGGCCAGGCAATAAAAAGGGATCTTCTGCGTATAGCCTTCCAGGGCCTTGCGGCCCGCTTCTTGAAAGACGATGTGGTCGTGGAACCCCGCGATCTCGCTCTCGAGGTCGCTCGAAAACAGGCTTTCGCGCACGATGGTCTTGGCGATGGAATAGAGGGAAGGGCGCAGTTGGGCCTTGATGGTCCCCCCGAGAAAGATGTCCCTCACGAAGCGCTCGACGTCCCTAGCCGTCATCCCGCGCGAATACGGGAGCCCCACGAAGGCCCCCCCGCTCGTCCCCCCAATCTCCGAAATCTGTCCAACTAAGCCTAATTTCTCCAAAAATTCGAAAACCGGGATATGCGCCGCCATGCGCACCCCTCCCCCGCCCAGGGCCAAGACGAGTTTCGTGCCGGGTTGAACGATGGACTTATAAATTCGGGAGAATTTACGCCGGAAGGGGTTATTTTTTCTCAAAACTGCTTCTTTTTGAGACATAATATCGATATCATAAATAATTACTGGGCGTTTGGGAACACTTCCATGCTGGAATCGAGCGACAAGCCCTCAGGACCGTCGGTCACCCACCGGAAGATCTTGATCATCGGCGGACCCAAACAAGACCTAGGCAAGACCCTCCAACCACATCAGATCCTGCGCACCCGCACCTTGGAGGCGTCGTTCGACATCCTCTCCGAAACGCGTCCCGACGTGATCGTCCATTTCGTCCATGGAGCCGACGAACCCCTGGAGGAATGCATCCTCACCTGGCTGATCGGGGGATTTCGCGGCAACCTGGCCGTGTTCGATCCCCAAAACAAGTTGAAGGACTTCCAATCCCTGCTCGACGGGAATCTAATCGACGCCTACGTCCCCGGGCCGGTCAGCCCCGACCTCTTCGCGAGCGTGATCAAGAGCCATATGAATCCGGCGACCCTGGGCGGGGCCTCGCGCAGCTACGCCCTCTTCGAACTCTTCCGCCACCTCTTCGACCGCGCCATGGACGCCATCTTCTTCTTCACCGACGATCTCAAGCGCTGTGTCGCCGCCAACCGCCAGGCCGAGAAGCTGACGGGACTCACGCTCTTCGAACTCCGGCGATCGGACTTGGCCGCTCTGTGCGGGAAACCAGGCTGCGCCGAAATCGAAAAGACGGTGAAGCGCGCGCGCCACAACTATTACGACGCCCACGGCCAATCGGAGATCAAGGACCGGCTGGGACGTCCGATGGCGGCCAACTTCAGCGTCGGCCTCTTCCACTTCGGCCGTTCGTCGTTCGTGAAATTCGAGATCCAGAACGCCGCACCCGCGAACGGGCGGGGCCATGAGACGAACCACGGCGAAACGAAGAAGGACCGGCTGACCTACAAGCGCCGGCACCACGATCTCGCCGGAGGCAACGGCGACCTGTCGCGCGGCGTCTCGATGCTCGTCTGCCGCGTCCACCTGCCCGAACACGCCGAGGACGAGGACCGGACGCTGGAGGCCGTCGCCGACAAGATCCGCGTCACCATCCGCAAGACCGATTCCCTGGCGCGCTTAAGCCGTGCGCAATTCGCCGTCCTCCTGCCCAAAACCACCGCCGAGAACGTGGAAGCGGCGCGCAAGCGCCTTCAAAAGGCCCTCGCGCAGAGCGTGCCCAAGGGCTGCCGCCTCGATTTCGAATCGGCCCACTGCCCGCAGGAGGCCTATCCCTTTTTGCAATTGCTGGAGAACGCCGCGCACGAGGCGCCGGAGAGAAAGCGGGCGTTCGGTTAGCGGACGGATTTGGAGAGCGAGCGGCGGGCCTGATTGCTCCAATCGCCGTCGGAGTGGGCGATCATGACGGCCTGGGCCTTGGAACCGAACCCGTTCTGCTTCACGCCTTCGGGAGGCGTGTATTCGTAGATGGAGTTCCGGGCGCCCTTCCACCACAGATCGTCCGGGTCCTCGAAGCCCTTGTCGCCGCAATCGGTGCAGCCGCCGTCGTCGTCGCCGGTGTCCCCGTCATCCCCCGTGTCGCCGTCGTCCTGGCTGCCGCTGTCGCTATTATCGCTGCTCGTGCTGCTGTTGTCCGAGTCGTTGCCCTGATCGTCGTTCGTATCGGACTTTCCGCCGTTCTCGAAATCCGACTCGCCGGTGCCCGAATAACCCGCGCCGTCGTTGTCGCCCGTCATGCCGCCGTCCATGCCTTCGGCCTCCCCTTCCACGCCCTCGAAGCCCTCTTCGGCGCCCTCAACGCCCTCGGCGGCATCCACCTCGGTCGACGGAGGGACCGCGATGCCGAAATTTCCGCCCGCGGGGTCCGTGGCGCCGAAGTTCGCCGTCGGCACCAGACCGCCGGTGGAATCGTTCTTCCAGATCGTCACGAAACCGTTGCCGCTGGCGGTGTTCTTGGTGAAGGTGGAATCGCCCGTCTTCCGCTGATAGGTCCCCGCGTCGATCGTTCCCATCGCCGTCCATCCCGTCGGACCGGCGAAAGCGGGCTTGGTCGCGAACAGGACCGCGGCCAGGGACAGACCGGCGACGAAGACGACATTGATTCCACGATTCATGCGATTCCTCCTATACGGTTGTGATTGGGTGGCGGGAGGAAAGAGAGCAACTTGGATGCCAAGGCGCGTCAGAGAATGGGAAAAATACAAAGGGCCGGAAAATCGGATTTTTTCCGCATCGGACTGTTCCCGCGGTGAAAACGAATGGGGACGGGAGGCCTCAAAGCGGGGCCTTGGCCAGCAGGGACGCGAACCAAGTCGGATCGGGCCGGGGCCCATAGGGAACGACGCCCCAGACCGGGACCGAAACCAGTTGGGACAGCGCTTTGGGATTGGTCTCCTCGGCGATCCCTTTTTGTTCCGTCGTTTGATTAAGGACGACGCCGGCGCAGAGGATCTTGCGGGCGGCCAGCCCCTCCAAGGACAGAAGCGTGTGGTTGATCGTCCCCAAGCCCAGCCGGGCGACGAGGAGAACGGGGAACTCGCATTCTTTCGCGAGGTCCAAATTTGTCTTGCCCGGCGCCAACGGCACGAGAAGACCGCCCGCCCCTTCGACGATCACGACGTCGTGTTTGACGGCAATGGATTCGAAGGCATCGGTGACGCCGCACCAGTCGATCTCGATTCCGGCGCGCTCGGCGGCAACGGCGGGCGCCAACGCCTCCTCGAAACGATAAGGACAAATCCAATCGTCGGGGTCGGCCGAACCGGACGCTTCTTTTAAGATGCGATAATCCTCATGACCGCTCCCGACGCCCGACTCGAAGGGCTTAAAGACGCCGACGTTCGCGCCTTTCCAGCGAAGCGCGGCCGCCAAACCGGCGGCGACGTAGGTTTTGCCGACGCCCGTGTCGGTGCCGGCGATGAAAAGGCCTTTGGGTATTTTTCCCATGGGCGGCATCAAAACAGCGCCGGCCCCCGGCGGTCAACGGGGAAACCTAGCGGGGATGCGGGCGGGAATTCGGCCGCGTCTCGCGCAACCGGCGCTCCCGGAGGGTGTCGAGGGCCCGGCGATCCATCACGCCGAGGGCCAAGGCCCTCTCCGCCGATTTCCAATCGTCGGCGGCGACATCGATGAACGTGTAAGGCGCCCCGCCGAGATAGCCGCGCACCACATTGACGGCGCGCGTGAACGGATGGGACTCAAGAAAGAAAACGCCGCCCTCGGTCCCGTTGGCCGGGTCGGTGATCCGCGACAGCGCCTCGCGCGCGGCGGCGCGATCCGCCGGGGGAAGGGAGGAAACCGCCAGTTGGAAAATGGACGTCCAGGCGCGGTCCAAACGTTCGTCGGACGGATGCTCGAAATTCTCGTCCAACAGCCGCCGCACGCGGCGAGCGTGGACCACATCCGGCGGCTGGAAAAGAAAACGAGTCACCGGCTCGGCATCCCAACGGAACTCCCAATAATCGGGAGAAGATTCGTTCGTCGGAATCCCCAAGGTCTCGTTCGCTGCCTCCACCACCTGGGCCTCGAACACGTGCTGCTCGTCCACGTCGTTCCATTCCTCGGGATGCGAAAATCCGCTTTGTAAATAGGCGTCCGCGTAGCCGCCTCCGCTGGCGTAGGCCTGGCGCTCGTTTAATGCCACCATCAACAAACGCTGCGGGTCGCGGTCGAAATTCTGGCGGAACCATCTTACGTGGGCCGCCTCGTGCGTCGCCACATCGAGGAGAGTCGCGGGATTCCACGGGCGGTCGACGGACGTTTCGTGCTCCGTGACGGAATTCAAGCTCCGGAGCGTGATCACCCCGAAAACGCCGATGGCGGTGGCCAGGGAGTGGTCCTGATGAAGGGAGGGCGGCAGAGCGGCGATCAGCTCGACGTTGGAACAAATCAGGTCTTCCGCGGAACGTCCGTCGAAGGCCACCAGGGCCGAGGAGGTCAGCAATCCTCCTCGAAAAGACCCGCAAATCCCCAGATCCGACGGCGTGAACCAGGCGGCCGTCGTGGGATCGTGGAACTCGAAAGGCGCTTCGTCGGAGCCGAAGCGCATCTTGGGAAAGAGGTCCCTCTGAACGTCGCGGCGAATTTCGTCCAAATCATCTAAGAAAATGGGGATCTTCATCACCGACCGGTTCAGGACGATGCCGCCCCACGTTCCGTAGCGCCGGACGTTCTCGGGAGAAAAACTCTCATCGACCGGCTGCGACAGCATGTCGGTATAGAGGGAGCGGTATTCCTCCAAAAGGGCATGGCGCGCGCGGTAATCGTCCAGACGATCGTGCGTGAACGGGACCGATCCCGTTTGCAGGCGGGTCATGAGCTCCGCGTCCTCGCGCGGCATTCCGTTCCGGACCATCGCTTCGACGCCACGGCGTTGCAGCTCCCGCGTCGGGTCCAAGCCCCTTTCGTCGAACACGACGCCCATGACGAGGAGGTCCGCCACCAGCCGCCGGCGCGTGGCGGGCCTGGTTTGCGGAGTCATCGCCAGGATCGATTCGAGGTAGCGCTGGATCAAGGCGTCGTCGCTCAAAGACAGCTGGGCACGGTAATCGCCGCCGTATCCTCTCTCGTCCATCAACCTCGTCACCGTTTCGCGAGGGAAAACGGATTGTCCCAGCCTTAAGACACGCGCCACGCCGAAATGCGACTCGTATACCGCGTTGATCTCGGCCATCGACCGGAAATAGGGATCTTCAAAGATGTTCTCGCGGAGGCCGTCGTACGTCGCCAGCCAATCGAAGGACCGCGTATACGTTTCCAGGGGCCGTTCGCGGAAAAGGCGCTCCAAGGCCTCGTCCCCGCCGGGTTCGGCGCGGAACATGAGCTCCAGCATTCCGCGGTCGAGGGGCATCAGGTTCGGCGAATTGAGCGCCATGACGGTGCGGATGCGCGGCTCGCCCCAGACGCGGTCCAAAAACTTGCGGTCGGAGAAGGCCCTCTGGTCGGCGGCGGCGACCCACAGATCCAACCGCCGTTTGGCTTCGGCGTGCGCGGGTGATTCGCCTAAGGCCATCGTCCGGTCGCTATCGCGGTAGACGTAGGCCGACCGGTAAAGGCCTTCCAAGGTCCCGGCGATCTCGGCCGGCGCCATGGCAGCGATGCGATCCCCGATGGTTTCCTGGAGCGCATCGAACCGGTCGATCTGCCGATCCGAGCAAAACGGCTGCAAAGCGCGCAAACGGTCGAAGTTTTCGAAATGAAAGCTGTCGGGACCGACGCCCAAGGCGTCCAATCCTCCCAAAGCACGGCCCACGCCGTCCGGGCCGTCGGTCAACGGAGGCAGCGTGCGCACGGGGCAAGTGATGCGATCATCCGGGTCGTTTTCCGCGCTGTTCGACGAAAAAAATCGATCCGGCGGACAGGACGTCGCCGTCGACATCACGATTCCGGAAAGGAGAATGGGCTGAATCCGCTGCAAAAAGGACATGGGGCCTTATCGACAAGCACCCGTAAATGTTGTGTTTTCTGTTGATCGGCAACCCATTTTGTAAGCAACTTACCGCCGGCCGGTTCGAAACCGGCGCCAAATCGATGACCAAAGCCGGGTACCCGTCTCCGACGGGTGGCTGCGGAAATGGTTGGAGACGCAGTCGTAAACCATGACCTTCGCGAATCCTCAAATCAACGCCCCGACGTCGTTCCTTTGGAACTCTTTGGCGGGCTTCGCCACCGACATGCGGGCGGCGGTCTCCTCCACGACCGCCGTGGCCGCGCGTTCGATCCCCTACTTCCGTTCGGAGGACCGCCTGTTCCGCACGGAGGAAAACGGGCTGACCCGCGCGCGCCTCCTGGCCGTCAACCGGCCCGAGGCGCCTCAATCTTCCTTCGAAACGATCCCCTTCCGCGGCCAAGACGTAAGCCTTCATTACTTCGAGGCGGGCCGGCCCCGCTCGGACGAAGGCCCGCTGCTTCTCATCCACGGTTTCGCGAGCAACGCCTATCAATGGAACCGGATCTTCGACGAGCTCTCCGACCGGCACCATGTGATCGCCATCGACCTGCCCGGCCACGGCTATTCCGACTGTTTGAAGGACGACGATTACGACATGGTCCGCATCCTGCCGGATCTCTTGAACGCCTTTCTCGACCGGAAGGGATTCCGAGACGTCACGCTCGTGGGAAGCTCGCTGGGCGGCGGCATCTCGCAGGTCTTGGCGTCGGGCAACGACCGTATCCGCCAACTCATTCTCTTCGGAAGCTCCGGCTGCACGGACCAGAAGGAAAAGGTGGCCCCATTCGTGCGCGCGGCCAATCTGCCGTCGCATTTGACCTTGGGCCCGACGCCTCCCTACTTTTTCGAAAAGCTCGGGACCTTCCTCACCCTGTATCTCTACGTCCATCCCACGTTTTCGACGATCAACGCCCACGACGTCGAGGAATTCACCCGCCCATACCGTGGCAATTGGGCGAAAATCCGTGCGCGCGCGGATTACGCCCGCCAGATCCGCGATCTCTGCGTCGCAAAGGAGAATCAGGCCGAGATCATCGCGCTCCAAAAGAAGATCCGGCAACCCGTGCTTTACGTCTATTCGGAGGCCGACCGGGCCGTGCCCAAGTCCGTTCCCGGCGCCTTGCTGAAGTTCATCCCGAATTCCCGCCTGATCCGGATCGAAGCGGACGAAGTCCCCACGGCGGGACACACGCTCATGTCGGACACGCCGGCGCTGGCGCTTCAAATCGTCGAAGACGTGATGGGCGGGTCCGTCGATCTCTCGCCGTCGACCGCCAAAACGACGCATTATCTGAAATTCAATCCTTCGTCGGGAAGCTACGAATACTAAACGGCGGTCCGGATGGCGTCGTAGACCACCGCCGTGAGAAACAAGATCTCGTCCTCGGTGACGGAGAGAGGAGGCATCAGTACGATCACGTTGCCCAAGGGGCGGATCAGGACGTGTTTCTTCCGGGCCGCCAGGCCGATCTTATGCGCGATGCGCCGCTCGGGAGGCAAGTCGCCCAAGTCGATGCCGACCATCAAACCCTTTTGGCGGATCTCCCTCACCTGCGGGATTTCCCGAAAGCGCTCGAGCGCCTCCTTCATCGTCCGGATCTTCGGCTGAATCGCGTCGATCGTCCCTTCCCTTTCGAAAATCTCCAGATTCGCCAGCGCCGCCGCGCAGCCCAACGGATTGCCGGTGTAGGAATGGCCGTGGAAGAAATGCCGGTACTCGGCGTAGTCGCCCAAGAAGGCGTTGTAGATTTCATCCGTCGTCAGCGTGGCGGCGAGAGGTAGGTAACCGCCGGTCAGGCCCTTGGCGATGCAAAAGAGATCCGGCGAGACGCCCTCCTGCTCGCAGGCGAATAAGGTGCCCGTCCGTCCGAATCCCGTCGCCACCTCGTCGGCGATGAAGAGAACGTCGTAGCGCTCGCACAACGCTTTCAGTCTTTTGAGAAATCCGTCGGGCTGCACGATCATCCCGCCCGCCGCCTGGATCAACGGCTCGATGATGAGCCCGGCGAGCGCTTGGGATTCCTTCTTAAAGAGATCCTCCACCCACTCCAAACACTTCGGATCACGAGGCGACGGCGCCTGAAAGGTCGGAAAGAGCAGGGGCCGGTAGACTTCGTGAAAGAGCTCGATGTGTCCGACGCTCACGGCGCCTAAAGTGTCGCCGTGGTAGGAATCCCGGAAAGAAACGAACTTCTGCTTCGCCTTCCGGCCCCTCAATTGCCAGTATTCGAAGGCGATCTTGAGGGCCACCTCCACGGCGGTGGAACCGTTGTCGCTGAAGAAGACGTGTTTCAATCCCGCCGGGGCGACCCCGATTATTTTTTTGGCCAAAAGGACGGCCGGGGGGTTGGTCGCACCCAGCAAAGTGGTGTGTGCGATCTTGTCCAATTGGGCTTTGACGGCGTCGTCGATCTCCTTCTTTCGGTGGCCATGCACGTTCACCCATAATGAGGAAACGCCGTCCAGATACCGCTTACCGGCCGCATCGATCAGGTAATTCCCCTCACCCGCTTCGATCATCAGGGGGTCTTCGGAGGCGTATTCCTTCATCTGGGTGAAGGGGTGCCAAACCACCTCCGCATCCCACTGTCTTAACCCGTTCGTCACATCGTCCCTAACCTTCCGAGATTTTTGTTGAAAAACGTTAACGACTTAGGCAACTTACCCTCATATTTCGAAAGCGGTCGTCCATCAATCGGATTTGCTGCTTATTAAGTTCAACCACTATAAGGGGGTTATCGTATGAAGAACAGCCGTCTCGCAGTCGCCTTCGCCGCCGCGATCTTGGCGTTGGCCGCCTCTCGCACGGGCGCTACCGCGGAAAAGCCGATGCCGCTCATGGCGCCGGAGGCTTCCGCTCCCGCCGCGTGCAATGCGGAAAACAAACAGGCCAAGAAGTGCATGCGTTGGTACGAATTGAACGAAAAGGCCTCGCCGGACGCCTGTAAGGCCGCGCGCCTTTCGGGCGAGAAGTGCGGACGCTGGTACTCCGTCGGAGCCCCGGCGCCCAAGATCAAGGAAGAGGTCATCGTCCTCCGCGGCATCAACTTCGATACCGCCAAGGCCGACATCAAGCCGGAATCGGTGCCCATCCTGGAAAAGAACGTCGCCAACTTAAACAAGCGCCCCAAGACCCACATCACGATCGAGGGTCACACGGACGCCCGCGGTTCGGACACGTATAACCAGGGTCTTTCCGAGCGACGCGCCAACTCCGTGCTCAACTGGTTCGCCGCCCACGGCGTCGACCGCGACCGCATGTCGGCCGTCGGCAAGGGCGAGAGCATGCCCGTGGCCGATAACAAAACGGCGGACGGCATGTACCAGAACCGCCGCATCGAAATTCACATGCAGTAATCGGTCGAACCGAAACTGTTGTGACGAAAAGGCCGGATGGTGTAAAACCATCCGGCCTTTTTATTTCTGAAGGGGGGCTCTTATGCTGAAAGAATTTAAGGAATTCGCGTTGAAGGGCAACGTGATGGACATGGCCATCGGCGTCATCATCGGCGGCGCCTTCGGCAAGATCATCTCCTCGCTCGTCTCCGACGTCATCATGCCGCCCATCGGACTTCTGCTGGGCAAGCTCGACTTCTCCAACCTCTTCGTCAACCTCTCGGGCGGGGATTTTCCGACGATCGCCGCGGCCAAGGCGGCCGGTGCGCCGACGCTCAACTACGGCCTCTTCATCAATACGGTCCTCGATTTCTTAATCGTCGCCATCGTGATCTTCCTGGTGGTGAAGCAATTGAACCGGCTTAAGAAGAAGCCCGCGCCGGCCGACCCGACGACCAAGGAATGCCCGGAGTGCCTGGGCGTGATCCCGATCAAAGCCAAGAAGTGCCAGTTCTGCACCTCCACCCTGAAATAGTTGCGCTAGGACCGGTGAACGAACTTGAGGGCCTCCCGTAGGGTCGCTATCTGCTCCCCGGTGTGCGCGGCGGAAAGCGTCAGGCGTAAGCGAGAAGTCCCCTCGGGGACGGTGGGTGGGCGGATTCCTTGGACGAAAAGACCGAGCTCCAACAGGCGCCTCGACACCTCCATGGTCTTTTCGGCGCCGCCGATGGGGAGGGAAAAGATCGGCGAGGGGTTGCCGCCCAAGCTTTGAATATTGTCCCAAAGTTTTTTCCGCCGTTCCGGTTCCGCCGCGGCGATCTTCACCGCCGCCAAGGAAGCCGCCGTCACCGGCGGCGGCAATGCCGTGGTAAAAATGAAAGAACGAGCCTTGTTGATCAGATAGTCCCGTAAAGACGCCGAACCGGCGACGAAGGCCCCGTAGGAGCCGAAGGCCTTTCCCAGCGTTCCCATGCAGATCAGGTTCTCCGGCGGATTTTTAGGGGCGAGGCCTTCTCCGTCCCGTCCGAAGACGCCGACGGCGTGGGCCTCGTCGAGGTAGACGAGGGCGCCGTACTTTTGCGCCAGCTCCAATAAATCGTCGAGCGGGCAGACGTCGCCTTCCATCGAGAAGACGGCCTCGGTGACGATCAAACCGCCCCCTAGCCCCTTCCTTAACAAGGAGGGGGTTGGGGGGAAATTTCTCAAAAGATCTTCCAGTTGGTTCAAATCATTGTGCCGATAAACCTCCGTCCTCGCCTTCGACAACCGGCAGCCGTCTATCAGTGAGGCGTGATTGAGTTCGTCGGAGAAAATGACATCGACTTCGCCCGCCAGGGCGGGGATAGCCCCGATGTTGGCGTGGTAACCCGAATTGAAAAGAAGGACCGAGGGCGTTCCCTTAAGATCCGCCACCGCCGCCTCGAACGCGTCGTTCAAGACGTTGTTCCCGGAGATCAACCGCGCCGCCCCGCTGCCGGCGCCGTAACGCCGCGCGGCCTCCGCCGCGGCCTCCGCCAATCGGGGGTCGCCGGCCAGGCCCAAATAATCATTCGAGCAGAAATTCAGGACTTTGCGCCCGTCGAGGACGATCTCCGGCCCTTGGACCGATTCCGTTTCCCTCAAGGAACGAAATAGCCCCTGACTTTTCAGATCGGTGATCGCCTCGTCCAAAAATCCCATGGAAAAAAAGTTCACAACATCCTAGTCGTCTTTCTCGAGGATCGTTCCAATATGTTGCGTTACGATTGGACCGTCGAGGAGGTCGCCGCCCTCTACAATCAGCCTTTTTTGGAGCTGATCTACGAGGCCCAGACCGTCCACCGCCGGCACTTTAAGGCCGGCGAGGTCCAGAAATCCACCCTGCTCTCCATCAAGACCGGCGCCTGTCCGGAGGACTGTTCCTATTGCCCGCAATCGGCTCATTACAAGACCGGTCTCGAGAAAGAGACGCTCATGCCCCACGACCAGGTCCTGTCCAAGGCCCGCGAGGCCAAGGCCGGCGGCTCGACCCGTTTTTGCATGGGCGCCGCGTGGCGCGAGGTAAAGGACGGGCCGGAATTCGATCAGGTCCTGGAGATGGTGAAGGGCGTTTCGTCGCTGGGCATGGAAGTTTGCTGCACCTTAGGGATGGTCACCCGCGAGCAGGCGGTCAAACTGTCCCAGGCGGGGCTGACCGCCTACAACCACAATCTCGACACGTCCCCCGAATTCTACGGGGAGATCATCACGACCCGCACCTACGACGACCGGCTGCGGACGCTGGAAAACGTCCGCCAGGCCGGCATCCAAGTCTGCTGCGGCGGCATCGTGGGGCTCGGCGAATCCAAGACCGATCGGATCCGCCTCCTTCAAATGCTGGCCAATCAGAACCCGCATCCGGAGAGCGTCCCGATCAACAAGTTAGTCCGTGTCGAAGGCACGCCCCTGGCGGAGGAGACTGAAATCGAAACCCTGGAGTTCCTCCGCACCATCGCCACCGCTCGAATTCTGATGCCCCAGTCCTTCGTTCGCTTAAGCGCCGGCCGGACCTCCCTCTCCGACGAGGCCCAGGCCCTGGCCTACCTGGCCGGAGCCAACTCCATCTTTGCCGGGGACAAGCTCCTGACCACCCCCAATCCCGACTGGAACACCGACCAGGCCCTTTTCGCCCGCCTGGGGCTTTCGGAGCTGAAAATACCCGAACTGGGGTGACAACTCCCAGTCCCACCCCGCCCGATAACTCTCCTGAACGCGGCCGGTGCCGCCTTCGCTTTAAATAGTTAGTTATATCAATAGTTTATGGGAGCGAGAAAGATAGGTCCAAAAGCCTCGATTGGCACCTAACTTGCTTAATTAGTCACTGGATATGTCGAACACGCTGCGCACAAACATCCCTCAGACCCAGGTCCGGCCCCAGCCGCAGGCCCAGGAAGGTTTTTTCGGCAAGATCGGCCGCGTCCTGAAGGAGACGTTCGCGACCCCCGAGGTGCCGCAACAGAAGGCCGCGGGCGCCGATAACTTCGTGATGGGACAGCCCCTTTCGATCGCCGCCCAGCGCCGCCTGTCGCTCCAGAACAGCGGCATGAAGGCCAACCGCGCCGCCGCCGGCGGACCCAGCCAAGACGCCCAGTTGGTCGCCTACCTGAACCACATCTCGAATACTGGCGATCCGTCGGTCTAAAAGAGACCTTGCCTTTTCGCGATAATCCCTCTACTTATCCGCGCCTTATGAAGCCTAAGATTCATCCCAAGAACCACGCCGTGAAGATCCTCTGCGCCTGCGGACACACCATCGAGACCATCTCCACGGTGACCGACGTCTCCATTTCCATCTGTTCGCACTGCCACCCCTTCTTCACGGGCAAGCAGAAGCTGGTCGACACCGCCGGACGCGTCGAGCGTTTCAAGAAGCGTTATGCGACGCCGGCCGCTGCGGAAGCCAAAAAGTCCTAACCAGGCGTGTTTTCCAAACTCGACGACCTCGAGCGCAAGTTCGACGACTTAAGCAATCGGATCACGGACCCGTCCGTTATCCAAAACAACGCGCTTTATCAAAAGCTCACCCGGGAACGGGCGGGCTTGATCGCTTTGGTCGAGACCTACCGCCGCTACAAAAAAATCCTGGAAGAGCTGGACGGCAACAAGCAGCTCTTGAACGAGTCGGACGAAGAGTTGCGCAAGATGGCCAAAGAGGAGCTGGCGCGCCTTGAGCCCGAGAAGGAAAAGCTCGAGCAGGAACTGAAGATCCTCCTCCTCCCCAAAGACCCCAACGACGAAAAGAATATCTTTCTGGAGATCCGCGCCGGCACCGGCGGGGACGAGGCCGCCCTCTTCGCGGCCGAGCTCTTCCGCATGTACACGCGCTACGCCGAAACCAAGGGCTGGCGCGTGGAACTCATGGACACGAACCCGTCGGACTTGGGCGGCTTCAAGGAAGTCATCGCCCAGATCTCGGGGACCAACGTCTATAGCGACTTGAAATACGAGGCTGGCACGCACCGGGTGCAACGGGTTCCCAAGACCGAGCAGCAGGGACGCATCCACACCTCCGCCGTGACGGTGGTGGTCATCCCCGAGGCCGAGGACGTGGACATCCAAGTGAACGAAAGCGACATCCAGACCGACGTCTTCCGCGCCTCCGGCCCCGGAGGCCAGGGCGTGAACACCACCGATTCCGCCGTGCGCCTGACGCACAGGCCTTCCGGCCTCGTCGTCGTCTGCCGCGACGAGCGGAGCCAGATCAAGAACAAGGCGAAGGCGATGAAGATCCTCAAATCGCGGCTTTTCGAGATCGAACAGGAAAAGCGCGACGCCGCCGAACGCGCCACCCGCAAGGCCATGGTGGGCTCCGGCGACCGGAGCGAGAAGATCCGCACGTACAACTTTCCGCAGAACCGGATGACGGACCACCGGATCGGGCTGACCCTGCATCAATTGGACGCCGTCATGGAGGGCAAGATCGACGAAGTGATCTCCGCCCTGCGCACCCACTACCAAACCGAAGCCTTGAAAGCCTCCACCCATGAGTGAACCCTGGACGTCCCTGAAACTGATCCAGTGGACGACGGGACATTTCGAGAAAAAGGGTATCCCGAACCCGCGCTTGGACGCCGAGCTTTTGCTGGCCAGCGTGCTCAAGTGCAAACGCGTCGATCTGTACATCGGCTTCGAAAACGCCGTCTCCGAGAAGCACCTGGCCGAATACAAGGCGTTGATCGAACGCCGCGCCAAGCGCGAACCTCTTCAATACATCTTAGGCGAGACGGAATTCTGGGGACTTAAGTTCAAGGTGACGCCCGAGGTGCTGATCCCCAGGCCGGAGACGGAGCTGTTGGTGGAGGAATGTTTGAAATTTGTAGGGGCGCAATTCATTGCGCCCGGACCCGATGAATCGGGCCCCTACATTTTAGACATCGGCACGGGCTCAGGCTGCATCGCCGTATCACTGGCAAAACACATTCCCGAAGCGAAGGTCGTCGCCACCGACATTTCCAAAGAATCGTTGGAAGTCGCCAAGGAGAACGCCGAAGCGAACGGCGTCGCCGACCGCATCGAGTTCGTCGCCTCCGATATCGCCCCCTGGCTCTTTTTCGAGACGCGAGGGAGCAAATTCGACCTGATCGTCTCGAACCCTCCCTACATCGACCCTCTGGAACTGGATCTCCTGCAAGCCGAGGTCAGCCGCCACGAGCCCCGGCGGGCCCTCGACGGCGGCAAAGGCGGCCTGGAGATCGTCGATAAGATCCTGACCGAAGCGCCGGATTTTCTCAAAAGTCCAGGACGCCTGATGCTGGAAGTCGGAGAAGGCCAGGCGGAGGCGTTGAAGAAAAAATACCCCTGCGAAACCCGTAAGGATTACGGGGGCATTGAAAGGGTTATCATTTTGATAAATTAAATAAATATTTAACCAAAAAACTATTAAAAATTAGTATCTTATATTGTAGCATGGTGAAATGTCCCGGAAGGTATTCATCCGGCGCTCCCTTCTCCTTTGCGCTTCCCTGCTGACCTCCGGTTTCCTGAACGCCTGCGGAGGCGGGTCCTCCTCCGACGGGACGGAGACCGCGGGTTCGGGAGCCGCATCCGTGGAATCGCCCCAGGCGGCTTCGGTCCTCTTTCTTGAAACCAGTTCCACGCTCGTCATTCAGGCGTTGCTGGGGCAACTGCAGCTGTCACAGGACAAGGCGTTGTCCGGTTTGGACGTCCGCCCGGCCGCCCTCGCCACGGCCTGTCCGGCGGGAGATCCGGACACCGATCACTGCGAAGGCGGTTCGGTCGCCCTGGGATTCGATTCCTGCAGTGTCAATGAGATCGGCGGTTTCCCCTTCTTTCTCTCGAAACTGACCGGTCGGTTCTTGGTCTGCGATCGCAGCGGCCTCGTCATTTCTGGCGAACTCTCGTCGGATGCGGAACTTGAATTCGAGAACGGCTGCAAACTGAACGGCCCTTTGTCGCTTTGCCGGCCCTCCCTGGCTAAGTTGAACAACCTTGCCGGACCTCTGACAATCACCGATGAGAACGGATTTGAGTGGGACGTCGTCGTCTTGGGCGTGTCTTTCACCGCCGACTGGCCGGCGGACGGGACCGATTTCTTCCATACCGCCGTCTCCGAAGGCGAACTGGACATGGAATCGGAGGGAGGCCGTTTCCACTGCCGCATCCACGACGGAAAAGCCTCCTGCGAACCGGACACCGACCGCGACGGCATCGTGGACAGTGAGGACGCTTGTCCCGCGGTCCCCGCCGGCGCCTTGGACGAGGAGGGCGACGGCTGTCCCGACGTCGTGGACGACACGGATCCCCTGTGCAAGGAAAAGCCCCGCTGCGAATCCCAGGCGGACTGCGACCTCTTCTTGGAGACCTGCCCGCACGTCGCGGAGGCCATGAACAACCGGGAGAACTATCCGCCCCTGGGGCTCGGCATTCATTGCAACCTCCAGGGCGGCGCCGACCTTTGCGAACCGTTTCCCCGCGTCGTGGCCGCCTTCGAAGGTTGCCCGCCGGATCAGCCGCCTCCGCCCTTCGATCCTCAATTCCCATGCGGCGAGACGTGCTCGACGGACGACGATTGCACCCAGCCTCCCACGAGCTGCCCGGAATGCCCGCGCAACACCTGCTTCGAAGGCTGCTGCACACCCGATTTAGATTCCGACGACGACGGCGTGCCGGGGATGGGGGACAACTGCTTTAACCAGCCGAACGAGGACCAGGCGGACTGCGACGGGGACGGTCTCGGCGATCTCTGCGATACCTGCCCCTTGGATTTCGACCCAAACAACAGCGATTTCGATCACGACACGGTCGGCGACGCCTGCGAGACGGGCAGCGAATGCGGGAACGGCTTCTGCGAGCTCGAGGAGAACGTCGTCACCTGCGGGCAGGACTGCGGCGAGGAACAGGGCCTCCTGGTATGCGACGCTACCGTTTCGGGCGTCGCCGATTGCCGCGCGCGTTTCGTGGAACTGGGGCATTCACCCCTCTTTCCCTTCGACAATCCCCTGGCCCCGCAATTCATCCACATGCTGTTCAACCAGACGGAGGTCCTTACCTGTTGCGAGAGCGTCGGCTGCAGTGGGAACGAACACTGCGGCCCCGGCTCCTACTGCGACACCTCCGGGTACTGCGCCTTGATCCCCTGCACGGACGACTCCGCGTGCGGCACGACCTCCTGTCTTCCCGACGGGTGGTGCGACGCCAGCTGCGGCAACAACGTATGCGACAACGGTGAGACCGAGCAGAACTGCGGCATCGATTGCGTGAGCCGCCCCCCGCCTCCGCCTCTCCCACCTCCGCCGCCAGACTGCACGCCGACGCCGGGGCAGGAGAGCGCGGAAATGAGTTGCAGCGACGGCATCGATAACGATTGCGACGGCTCGATGGACGGAGCGGATTCGGATTGCGGGGGCCCGCCGCCACCGCCGCCTCCTCCGCCACCGCCGCCGTAAACCGGGATCATGATGACAAAGGATCCACGAAAATCGGTTTTAAAATGGTTATCGGCGGCGCTGATCCCCCTCTTTTTGGGATGCTCGGCCTCCGGCCCGAATATCGGCGTCGCCGGCGGCAACCCTCTGACCCCTCCGGGTCCGCCCGCGGAGGTTCCCACCGCGCTCCGCATCCCGAAGGATTTCGGCCTGAACCTGGAGAAGGTCCAAGGCGCTGCGGCGTCGGCAAGCGCGGCCTTGACGCTGAAGTACGCCGTTCCTCCGGACGGCGAGTTTTCGGACGACGTCATCGACTCCACGGACTTCGTTCAGTTCTTCATCGACGCCCTGAAGGGCCTGATGGATCCCTACAACCAACTCGTCATCCCCGTGGGAACGAACATCCACACCTTCCAAGGGGTCAGCGTCGTCCAGGGATCGGGTGAAGCGAACTTCGTCCAGATCAAGATCGACTTCGCCCCCTTCGATTTCGACGACGACGGTACGAAGGAGACCTGCAGCGGGCATACCGCAGCCCTCCCGATCTGCATGAGGATCTACGCGGACGGCGTGAAACAGTTCGCGGCCGTCTTCACCGATTTCCCAACGGAGACGAACCCCGGCGCGGGACGTCTCATGGGACTGAACATCACCAACAGCGTCTTCCTTTTCCCGAAGGACAGCTTCCTGGGGATCAACTACGACCTGCATGACCCGGCCTCCGGAAAGTCGGTGGAATACCTCGTCCGCGAAAACCCGGAACACCCCAGCGGCGAGGAGCTCGAGTTCCACATCTCCTTCGACCAGATCGGCGAGGAGTCGGTCGCCTTGAAAACGATCAACTTCAACCTCGCGGGCGAGTTCGGAGCGCAACAGGGCGTCTTCCGCTGGAAGGAGGACGAGGAATTTTGGAGCGGCAGGATCCACACCACCGCTCCGGACGAATCCGGGCTGACCGACTTAGACAACCAATGCGTGAATCTCAATTCGGGCGACGGGCTCGCGAGAACCCAATGCCTCGACGCCGGGGTCGACGTCGGGGAAATCCCATTCGTCTCCCTGCCCGACGAGACCACCCTCTTCCTGCCGGAGGATTTTCCCGCAACCCCGCCGTTCTAACTACGAGCCGTAGCGAGCGCTGTCCCGCGGGAAGCGGGGCTAGGCCACCTAGGATGCTCCCCTTGCCTTTCCCCGGCCGATTTTTTAGATACCCTGCGTGCAGAAGATCGTCATCGAAGGCGGCCGTCCTTTAAAGGGTGAGGTCACGATCAGCGGGGCCAAGAACTCGGCCCTCCCCATCCTCTTCGCCACCGTCCTGGCCGACGGACCGGTCATGCTCCGCAACGTGCCCGAGCTGGAGGACATTCAAACCACGCTCAAGATCCTGCAGTTCATGGGGGCTAAGCACTCCAACGGCTATCCCAAATCCTTAAAGATCCAGCCGACGGGTTTGAAGCACTGCGAAGCGCCCTACGAGCTGGTGAAGACCATGCGCGCCTCGGTTCTGGCGATGGGTCCGCTTCTGGGAAGGTTCCATCAGGCCAAGGTCTCTCTCCCGGGAGGCTGCGCCATCGGCGCGCGTCCGATCAACCTGCACCTGAAGGCCTTCGAGCAGATGGGCGCCAAGATCGAGATCGAGGGCGGCTACGTGAACGCGCATGTCCCCGGCAAGAAGCGCCTTCAAGGAGCGAAAATCCATTTCGACACGATCACCGTCACCGGTACCGAGAACGTCATGATGGCCGCGGCGCTCGCCAAGGGACAGACGGTCATCGAAAACGCCGCGCGCGAACCGGAGATCCCCGATTTGGCCAACATCTTGAACAAGATGGGCGCGAAGGTTTACGGCGCCGGCACCGAGACCATCGTCATCGACGGGGTCGACGACTTGAAAGGCGCCGAGCACAGCATCATTTCCGACCGCATCGAGGCCGGCACGTTCATGATCGGCGCGGCGATGACCGGCGGGTCGGTCACCCTGCGGGACACCGAATCCCTGATGGTGGAGGCCCTGACCGCGAAGCTGGAGGAATGCGGCGCGAAGGTGACGGTGTCGCCGAAGGACGGATCGATCAAGGTCGAAGGCCCGGCGGGCGGGGCGAAGAACTTGAAATCCTCCGACATCACCACCGCCCCCTACCCCGGCTTCGCCACCGATTTTCAAGCCCAGTACATGGCGATGATGACGGTCTCCCAAGGCACAAGCGTCATTTCTGAGACCATCTTCGAAAATCGTTTCATGCACGCGCTCGAGATGAAGCGCATGGGGGCGGACATTCAGATCGAGGGACACCGGGCGATCGTCAAAGGCGTGAAGAAACTCTCCGGAGCGCCGGTGATGGCCTCGGACCTGCGCGCCTCGGCGGCGCTTCTGCTTGCGGGCCTCGTGGCTGACGGTTTGACGGAAGTTCACCGCGTCTACCATATCGACCGCGGCTACGAGAACATCGAGAAGAAGTTCCGGGCACTGGGCGCGCGGGTCAAGCGGGCGAAGGTGAAGTACTAAACACGGAACGAACGTGAAGATCCTCAAGACCGACGAAGCCTTCTTCGAAGAAAATTATTCCGGCTTTTTAAAACGCGCCTCCGAAGGCGATGCCCAGGCGGCCGCGACCGCTCAGGGCGTCATCGCCGATATCCGCGCGCAGGGCGACGCCGCCCTTTTCGATTATACCGAGCGCTTCGACGGCCATCGTCCCGAAGCGTTGGAAGTGACCAAAGCGGAAATCGACGCCGCCATGAAGTCGATCGAACCGAAGGCCTTGCAGGCCTTGAAGACGGCGGCGGCGCGCATCCGAAAGTTCCACCTCCAACAAAAGAAGAAGATCGCGGCGTCTTGGACGACCCAAAACGAAGGCGTCTTCGTGGGCGAACAGATCCGCCCGCTCGCCCGCGTCGGCATCTACGTGCCGGGAGGCCTGGCCGCCTATCCCTCGACCGTCCTGATGAACGCCGTTCCCGCGAAGGTTGCGGGCGTGAAAGAGATCATCATGGTCTCGCCGTGGCGCGACGGAAAACCGAACCCGCACACGTTGGCGGCAGCGAAGCTTGCGGGTGTCACAAAGATCTTCAAGATCGGCGGGGCCCAGGCGGTCGCGGCCCTGGCCTACGGAACGAAGACGATACCGGCCGTCGACAAGATCGTCGGCCCCGGAAACGCCTACGTCGCCGCGGCCAAGAGGCTGGTCTTCGGCAAGGTCGGCATCGACATGATCGCGGGCCCCACCGAGATTGCGGTCGTCGCGGACGACGGCGCAGCGCCGGAAAGCGTCGCCGCCGATCTTTTAAGCCAGGCCGAGCACGACCCGATGGCCGTTTCCGTTCTCTTTACGCATTCGGAAAAGTTGATCGAGGCCGTCCAATCGGCCCTGGATCGCCAATTGTCGGGTTTGGAAAGACGCTCGATCCTCAAAAAAGCGATCGAGGGCTCGGGTCTCATCGTCAAAACGAAGAACGTGAACGAATCGATCGATCTTTCCAACCGCTTCGCGCCCGAGCACCTCTCGGTGCAGGTGAAAAACGCCCGCAAGACGCTGCCGAAGATCCGTCACGCCGGCGCCATCTTCTTAGGTCCCCTCTCGCCGGTGGCCTTCGGCGATTACCTGGCCGGTCCCAACCACGTCCTGCCCACCTCCGGCACGGCGCGGTTCTCTTCGCCCTTGGGCGTGGGCGATTTCCTCAAGCGGTCGAGCGTGATCGAGGTCGGTCCGAAGGCCTTTGAAAAATTGGGCCCCGTTGTGGTAAGACTGGCCGAACTCGAGGGGCTGACGGCGCACGCGGCGTCGGTCTCCGTACGGAAAAAGATATGAAACGAACCGCCCAGATCCACCGGAAGACGAAGGAAACCGACATCGACCTCGCCGTCAATCTGGACGGCAAGGGTGCCTATTCGGTGAAGACGCCCATCGCCTTCTTGAACCACATGATTGAGCTGTTCTCAAAACACAGCTTGGTGGACGTGAAGCTCAAGGCCGCCGGCGACGTAGACGTGGACGATCATCACCTGGTCGAGGACGTCGGCATCGCCCTGGGCGAGTGCGTGCGCAAGGCCTTGGGAGACAAAAAAGGCATCCGCCGCTACGGCTTCTTCACGCTGCCGATGGACGAGACGCTCACCACCGTCGCGATCGACTTCTGCGACCGGCCGGCCATCGTGTATCAAAGCCCGGTCAAAACGGGTAAGATCAAGTCCTTCGACATGGAATTGGTGGAGCACTTTTTTGAGTCGTTCACCAGCGCGGCGCGCGTGAACCTGCACGTCAACGTCCACTACGGGCGCATCAAGCACCATGTCTCCGAGTCCATCTTCAAGGCCTTCGCCAAGGCGGTGGACGCGGCGACCCGCGTCGATCCGCGCGTGAACGGCATCCCGTCCACGAAGGGCAAACTCTGATGGGAGAAACGAGCGAAAAACCGCCCGAGAAGACGATCGCCATCGTCGACTATGGGATGGGAAACTTAAGAAGCGTCCAGAAGGCCTTCGAGAAGATCGGCGCCAAGGCCGTCGTCACCAGCGATCCCGGAGAAGTTCAGAAGGCGGCGAAGGTCGTCCTTCCCGGCGTCGGCGCATTCGGGGCGTGCATGGAAAATTTAGAAAAATTCGGTCTCGTCCCCGCCATTCAGAAGGTCATCGAACAGAGAAAACCTTTCCTGGGCATCTGCATGGGCCTGCAGGTCCTCTTCGACGAGGGCGAGGAGTTCGGAAAGCACAAGGGGCTGGGGATCATTCCCGGCAAGGTGATCAAGTTCAAGCTGCCGCAGCAGTACAAGATCCCGCACATGGGCTGGAACCGGATCCTGAAAAAACGCCGCCACCCGGTGCTCGCGGACATCGACGACAACGCCTACTTCTATTTCGTCCACTCCTACCATGTGGTGCCGAAGGACCCGGGCGTCATCGCCACGATGACGGACTACGGCAAGGAATTCGTCTCGTCGATCGCCAGGGACAACATCTTCGCCTGCCAATTCCACCCGGAGAAGAGCCAGAATCTGGGCTTAAAGATGCTCAAGTCGTTCGCGAACCTCTAGTGAAGAAGCGGCATTTCACCCGCTATCAGAATGAGAAAAAATCTCATTCTGATAAACTTTTTGTGGAAAACGAATGTCGCATTTCTATATTAAAATAATAAAATCGGTAACTTAGGCGCGTTTTCACCTTCCCATTTTTGGCACCCTGATTGCTTCCCTTTTGATGCTGAGGGGGGACCATGAAAAAATCGCTTCCGATCCTGATCGCCACTTTGACGGCAACAACGCTTTTCGCGGCACCACCAAACAGCAAATCGAACGTCTTTCCGCTGACACCTAGCAAAACCGGCACGACCATTCTTCACGTCGATCCGAGTCTCTTAAAGGCGGTTCAACCGATTCGTCTTCCTAAACTCGTAACGCCGCTAAACTTCACCTGCCTCGCCCGCCCGACGGACGCCCCGGAACGGATCGTCGCCACGATCTGCCGAAGCGTCGCCAAGTGCACCGTGATCCCGGGAAAAGACACGTCGCCCCCCGAAGTCCAAGAGGAATTGACGAACATCTGCATCCGGGATTCCGCTTCCGAGGCTAACCAACTTTGGAACAATTTCGGTCGCGTAGCGGAAAACACCTTCACGACAGCCCAATTGAGTGAGGAAATCTCCGCGGGCCGCACCACGGTGAATACAACGGCCTTTTGCAACTGCATGAACGCCATTTCCTCCCAAAGTTGCGAGACCATCGAGGGAAGCATCAACAACTCCACCGACTACGCCAATTTCGAGAATCTGGTTCCGGAAACTCCGGACTGCGACGGGGTCTTCGGCCCGTAACCCGAGGGGAACTCATGAATCTGTTTGGCCGGCCTCTTTTTGCGTCCTTGGCTCTCCTCGTCGGCCTTTTTCAAAGCCCTTCTCTCCTCGCAGAGCCGGGGGATTTGGACCGGGCGTTCGGCGGGGACGGAACGGTACTCACCAACTTTCATTGCCTGAGAGACGGGAGCGCCGTGCCGAGGCAAGACCTTCGCGGTATCGCCGCGATGGTCTTGGCGCCCGACAGCAAGATCGTCGCCGCAGGGACCTGCGCGCGCCTGGAAGGTTCCGCCACCGTCTACCGCATCGCCCTCGCACGCTACAACGCCGACGGGACTCCGGACCGGAGCTTCCGCTGGGACGGCGTCGTGGACGCCGCGAATCTCTAAACCACGATCCCGTGGTAGACGTCTTTGCGGTGCCGGATACGAAGAATGAATACGACCAGTCGCTTATCTTCTACCGCGTAAATGATCCGGTAATCGCCGATGCGGTATTTCCACAGGCCTTTGTAGGGCCCCGTCAACGGCTTGCCGGCGCGGGGATCGGCCGCCAGGACCTTTTCGACGATCCGCAGGGCTTTTTGCTTGGTTTCCTTCGGGAGGGCTTTGAGATCCTTGGCGACGCCCTTGGCGTACTCGACCTTAAACACCGATTTCTTTCCTGAGGGCGGCGGGCGTCAGACGTTCGTCATGCAGGCGCTCCTTGGCGATCTTTAAATCTTCCAGTTCCTCCAAATAGACCTCGACCGCCTTGCCTATGAGCCAAGAGCGGTTTCTTTCGGTCTCTTCGGCGATCTCGTCCAGTTTCTCCAAAAGATCGCTGTCCAAAGTGGCGCTCACATTTTGTTTGGGCATGGCATTTCTCCCATTAACCGCTAGTTATAGTATGACATACTATAACTAGTGTCAAATGTGACGAATGCCATCATGTCAACTGTAGGGGCTGGGTGACCCCGCCCCTACACGGTCATATTTTCGACAGCGTGATTTCCTTCTGCGCCTGATACTTCCCCTTCTTGTCGAGATAGGACCGGGCGCAGACCTCGTCGGCCTCGAAGAAGAGGACCTGGGCGATGCCTTCGTTGGCGTAGATCTTGGCGGGAAGCGGCGTGGTGTTGGAGATGCCCATCGTCACGTAGCCTTCCCATTCCGGCTCGAAGGGCGTGACGTTCGTGATGATGCCGCAGCGGGCGTAGGTGGACTTGCCGAAGCAGATGGTCATGACGTTCCGGGGAATGCGGAAATATTCCAGGCTCCGCGCCAGCACGAAGGAGTTCGGCGGGATGACGCAGACCTCGCCCTTGAAGTCGTAAAAAGCGGCGGGATCGAGCTTCTTCGGGTCGATCATGCCTTCGATCTTGTTATTGAAGATCTTGAACTCGTCGGCCACGCGCATGTCGTAGCCGTATGAGGACACGCCGAAGGAAATCTGCCCCTTGCTCACCTGCTCGCCCTCGAAGGGCTCGATCATCTTGCTTTCCAGCGACATCCGGCGAATCCAGGAATCGGATTTAATCCCCATGATCTCTCCCTATAAATTAGCTTCCAAAATGGACGTTCGATTCTGTATGCATTGAAACGTGATCATTGGGCTAACAGGACGAAACGGCGCGGGCAAGGGCGAAGTCGCCAAATTCCTCGAAGAGGCGGGCTTCCAGTATTTTTCGCTGTCCGACATCATCCGCGAGGCGATCCGGAAGAAAAAACTCCCCGTCACGCGCGAGCGCCTGATCGAAACCGGCACCCGCCTCCGGGAGACCGAAGGCCTGGGCGTCCTGGCCGAGCGCACCCTGAAAAAACTGTCCACGGACCGCAACTACGTCGTCGATTCCATCCGCAATCCTGAGGAAGTGAAGGTGCTCCGGCGCCGCGACGATTTCTTCCTGCTGAACGTCAGCGCCCCGCGGCCCGTGCGTTTCGAACGGGTCAAGGCGCGCAAGCGCGAGAGCGATCCGCGCACGCTCCAAGACTTCGTTCGGCTGGAAGAAAAAGAATTCAAGGGCGGCAATCCCGCCGGACAGCAGCTCTTGGCGACGGAGAAGCTGGCCGACATCGTGATCCCCAACGCCTCCACGCTGGACGGCTTGAGGGAGCGCGTGCGGGCCACGATCTTGCAGCTCGCCAAGGACCACCCGCGCCCGTCGTGGGATATCTACTTCATGGGCATCGCGCGCGTGATCGCCCTGCGGAGCAACTGCGTGAAGCGCCGGGTGGCGGCGCTGATCGTGAAGGACAAGCGCATTGTTTCCTCCGGATATAACGGCACCCCGAGGGGCGTGAAGAACTGCAACGAGGGCGGATGCCCGCGCTGCAACAGCTTCGGGAGGTCGGGAGCGAGTTTGGACGAATGCTATTGCTCGCACGCCGAGGAGAACGCCATCACGCAATCGGCCTACCACGGCGTGAACATCAAGGACGCCCTGCTCTACACCACCTTCTCCCCCTGCTTGATGTGCACGAAGATGATCATTAATTCCGGCATTCGGGAGGTCGTCTACGACGCCCATTACCCGCTCATCAACGTGGCTCTCAAACTTCTGAAGGAAGCGGGCGTGAAGACACGCAAGCTCGCTTTGGAGTAGGATAAACTCATGCCCAACGTAAAATGTCTCCGCTGCGGTCAGGATGCCCCGGGAATTCCCGAAGCCAAACCCTATCCCGGGGACATCGGAAAAATGATCGCCGAGCACGTCTGCCTGGGCTGCTGGGAGGCGTGGAAGAAGTTTTCCGTCAACGTCATAAACGATTACAAGCTGCGTCCCTTCCTGCCGCAGGACCGCGCCGTGGTCGAGCGGCACATGAAGCAGTATCTGAACCTCGAATTGCAGGGAATCGGGGGGCTTCAACCGCTCGCGGCCCAGGTGCTGACGCTCGAAGGACAGGGCAAAGCGGTGACGTTCAACACGGCGAACCAGGCCTCTCCGGCGGGCCCCTCCGGTGTCACCAAGGAAGCGGTCGTCGAGATGCTGGAGCAGATCTTTGATCCGGAGATCCCCGTGAACATCTACGATTTGGGCCTGATCTACGATATCGACGTCGTCGGCGACAAAGTGGCGGTGAAGATGACGCTCACCAGCCGCCACTGCCCCGCCGCGCAGAGCCTCCCGGCGACGGTCCGGGAAGCGGTCGCGCGCATTCCGGGCGTCCGCGAGGCGGACGTGGACATCGTGTGGGACCCGCCCTGGACCAAGGACAAGATTTCAGAGGAAGGCCGCCAGATCCTGGGGCTTTAAGACTCGGACGATTTTTTCGCCTTCTTCTTCCGGAGAAGGATCAAGCCTCCCAATAAAAGAAGCAGGACTCCGCCGGCCGCTGCGCCGCCGTAAGTCATCATCTTGGGACTCTTCCACCAGGCGGTTTTCTTGGACGGCTTGGGCTTCTCGTCCTTGTTTTTCGGATGCTTCTTGTCGGCCTCTGCCTCGCGTTCCTTCATCTTCGCCTTCATGTCCTCGATGTCCTTCTTCACGTCGATGCCTCCCGTGGCGGACGAGAGCGTCTCAGGGGTCAGCGGCGAGGGACGCGTCTCCGCGGGGGCCGTCTCCGGAGGCGGGGCCACGAAACGAAGCTCGTATTCGGTGGGCTCGTCGGACAATTCGCGCGTCACCTTGAGGAACGTCGTCGAGGTGTTGGCCTTGGCGTCGATCTTGACCGCCGCGCCGGGATTCGCGGCCCGGCCCCGGACGATCTCGACGCGCAATTCGTCGTAGAGGGCGACGTTCAAGGTCGTCGCCGGATTCTTGGGGGCGATCTCCAGAGCGAGGACCTGGCCCGGTTTCGTGGCCAGCTTGAAGAAATCGGCCTCGTCGTTGCGGGTCAGGAAGTTGACCCGATAAACCTTATGGGCGGGGTCGATCTCCAACGCGGTCTCCAGCGTGGCTCCGGCCTCGCCCGCGCCGTCTGCGTCGAAATTGCTCTGCACGTCGACGCGGAAGCCCAAATAGTCCTTGTTCATGGCCCCGACGCCGCTGCCCAAAAGGAGATAGATCCGCTGCGGCGTCGAGGCGTCCACCTCGAGCGTCTTTTGGAGGTTCTTCTCCGAACCCGAGAAGTCTAGGAGGCCGACCTGATGGCCGCCGGCGTCGTAGACGACGAGTCCGGCGTACGGGTAGCCCGTCTCGAGGGTCGAGTTGTCCGGACGGAATTCGATGCCCTTCTCGCCGACGCTCAAGGAGGCCTTCAGAGTCTGACCCGCCTTCAAGTCCACCTCGAAGTAATCGTACTGGCCCTTCTTCTGGTGGTGATTGAGCTTCAGGTCTTGGGAAAGCGGCGGCAGGACCGCCGAGTCGTAGGAGTCGCCGCCGCGAGTGTTGTAATAAACCGGCTGGCTTCCTCCAGGAGCGTCAGCGACAGCCGTGCCGCGGGAAGCGGCCTGGGTCTCGCCTTGGGCGAACGAAGGCGCGGAGGCGAGAAGCAGGCCCAAACCGAGGAAGGAAGCGAAGGTGTTTTTCTTCATTTTAGGAAGCCGGGGTTTGAGGTTTTTTCTTCGGCCGGCCGAGCATGAAGCCGCCCACCAACCCTAAGAACGCGCCGACGCCGAAGGAAATTCCCAAGCCCTTCAGGCCCGCGGCGCTCGTCCAACTGAAATTGACGGGCTTCTCGACGACCTTCTCCGTCACCTGAGGCGCCGTGGGGGTAGGAGTGGGTGCCGGCGACTGAGGTGGCGGCGCGACCCCGCCGGGAGCTGCTGGCGCGGAGGCTGTCGGGGGCGGTACGCCCCCTTCCAACGGAGCGCCGGCGGCCGCGCCCTCGAAGGTTAATTTATAGGTGGAGGGCGTGGAGTCGCTGTAGGGCCTTTGAACGCGGATATACGTCGTCGGACCGGTCGCGATGGCGCTGACCCGGAATCCGGCGCCTTCGTTGGGGGAATGGCCTTGGGCCAGTTCCACCCGAAGGTCGTCGAACACCATCGCCTTGAGACCCGCCTTTTGATTTTCGGGAAGGACCGTGAAGGTGACGGGCTCGCCCTTGGCCGTGGTGATCTTATAGACGTCGCCCTCGTCGCTGAACATGACCGCCCCGCTGATCGGCTTGCCCTTCTCCACCGCCATGGCGGTTTCGAACGTGTCGCCGGCGTCCAGCTGCGTCCCCGCGTCGAAGAAGCTCTTGATCTCCACCTTGAAGGGACAATCCTTGTTCATGTTGTCGTAGGTGCTTCCGATCAGGAGATAAATGCGCTGGTCCTTGCTGGTATCGGCCGTCATCGTCTTGGTGGCGTTGGCGCCGCCGATGATCTCTTCCTGCCTCAATTTCTGGCGGTTGCTGTCATGAATCTGGAATCCGGCGTAGGGGTTCGTATTCTCCGTCGCCACCTCCCCTTGCACGTTGACGCCCTTGCCGAGCGTACTGAGCGTGGCCGTCATCTGCTGCCCGGCCTTGAGGTCGACGTAGAAATAATCGAACTGGTTCTGCCGCTGGTGGTGGTTGAGCTTGTACTCGGTGCCCGGCGTCAGCGGCACGGCGGTCTCGTACGAGTCGCCGCCCTTGATCTCCGTGCCGTAGGTCGCCGTCGTCTTCTGGACCAACAGGGCCTCCTGCGTGATCTTTTGGAGGGACGTTCCGAGCGAGGCCCCGTCGCGCGCGTCGTAATACTGGCCGCCGCCCGCCTGGGCGATGGCCTGGAGCTGGGCCTGGGTCTTGGCGTCGACGTTGAATCCGACGGCGTTGACCTTCACCTTATATCCCTTGGCGACCAAGTCCTTCACCGCCTGCACGGGGTCCCCGCCGCAGGTCTCCTCGCCGTCGCTCACTAAGATGATGACTTTTTCCGCCTCCCGCTCGACGCCGAAGTCGCCCGCAACCTGGCTCAAGGAATAGGCGATCGGCGTATAGCCTTTGGGCTGGATCGAATCGACCTTAGCGGAGAAAGCCGCGGCGTTCAGCGGCCCGAACGGGATCATGAGCTCGGTGTCGACGCAGCTGCCCGCCTTATCCGTCTGTTCCACGCGATGCGCGTAGACGCGCAAGGCGACGTTGGTGTCGGCCGGTATGGTGGCGATCGTCGACTTGATGGTCTGCTTGGCGATGTCGATCTGGGTGGAGCCGCCCATGGCGGCCCGCATGCTGCCGGAGGCGTCGAAAACGAATTCGATGTCCGTCTTCGCAAAGACGGTCGAGGAGAAGGCCAGGGACAAAAGAAGCGTCGAAACGGCGGCTGATCTAAGCATGAATCCCCCGATTCCTGAGTCGGATCAACATACTTGAAGTCGTCCGGCATTGTCAAAAGCGGAGTCATCCTCTCAGTTTGATAATCTCAAAATGATAATTTTTATCACTTTGAGAGAAAGAACCGCCTCCTTTTTGGCCGGCGGATTTTAAAATCTTCGGATTCCTTGATGAATTGAAATGACGCCGTCCGCCATCCTTGGCACCGGGCTTGCTTCCTTAAAAGAAGCATGACGACACCCTTGCGCCTTCGCGGCCTCATCATCGGTTTGTTTTTTGCAGGTCTCCCCGCCGTCGTTTCGGCGCAGTCCGCCGTCACGACGTTCTCGACGCGCACCGACACCACGGCCGTAAGATCCGTCTGCGGCAACGGTGTGATGGAGGGGATCGAGGCCTGCGACAACGGGAGCGCCTGTGAAAACGGAGCATCCTGCAAAACGGCCGGCGATTGCTCCGGGATCGGCGGCGGCACCTGCGGGCCCCGCGGCGGGGACGGTTGCAGCGCCGATTGCAAAGTGGAACTTCCGCCGGCCCAATTCGGAGCGACCACGACGGTTTCCCAACCCAAGCAAGTCATAGCCGCCACCGAGTATCAGGCGACCTACAAAGGCGCCGTCTGCGGCAACGGCGCGCAGGAAAGCGGAGAGGAATGCGACGACGGCAACGTCGTCTCCTGCGACGGCTGCGATGCGGGCTGTCATACGGAGACCGTCAAGTGCGCGACGGCGATCACCACCGTGAGACAGGAGCAACAGGTCTATCAGGAACCCGTGAAATACGAGGCGTATCCCGTCAAACAGGAAATGCAGGTCTACACGGCACCGGCCGAGCAGCGGGAGGCCGTTCCGGTCACGGAGCTTAAGGCCGAGCTCGCGCCCGCTCCCAAGCAATATACGGTCAATCCGGAACTCAGCGCCAAGCAGCCCTACTACAACCCCTGCGGCAACGGCCAAATCGACGTGATCGACGGCAAGCAGGAGGTTTGCGACGACGGGCCCGGAGGCACCTGCAAGGACGACTGCAGCGGTTACATCAACGCCATCTCCGTCAGCGTCCCGGGCTGCGGAGACGGAAAGATCGACACGGCCTCCGGCGAAGAGTGCGACCCTCCCGACGGAAACACGTGCGGCAAGGATTGCAAAAAGGCGCCGGAACAACCCCAAGATCCCTGCCTGGCCGCCGGCCCCGCGGGCAGCACCGAGTACGACTGCTGCAAGACCTATCTCCTCCCCATCATGGGCAATTACATGATGACCGCCAAATACGTCGCGCCTCCCGAGGACTACAAAAAGGCCTACGAGTGCTGCGTGAAGGAAGGCGGGACCGCGGCGTTCACGGCGGATAAGGTGAACGCCTGCCTGGGCAAGGCCTGCGCGGATTTCGACGCCTCCAAGGACTACGACAACGACGCCTGCACCAAGGACTCCTGCGACGCGGCCACGGGGGCCGTCGCCTCGACGAACGTCGGCAAGTGTTCGGCGAAGGACTACGGCTGCGACCTGAAGACCTGCGACTGGATGAAGCCTCAATGCACCGTCACCGGCCCGTCCACCGCCTCGGCCGGCGACACGGTCGATTTCACGGTCACCGACACGGCGGGCTTGCCGTTCGTCGGTTTCGACTGCAAGGAATCCCCCGCCGCTCCCGCGGCGGAGGCGCCGACCGCCGTCCTCATGACGAGTTATCAGACCGATTACACCCGGGACGTCTACACTCAGGTCCCGGCCGACCAGCAGATGTCGCTCGCGAGCCGTTCGAGCAGCGACACGGTCGAAGCGGTCCCCTTGCAACTCTACACGGCGGACGCCATCTATGCGTCGCGGACTGCCGCCACGAAGAACGTCTCGTCGGAGTATGAGCCCGCCTATTACACGCGCACCGCGGAGATCGCGACGAGCCAGCGCACGCTCGCCACTCCCGTAGGTCAGAAGGAAGGCACCTACTCCACGGTGGTCGGCGGCGATAAGACGATCACCTGCACCATCACCGGCCCCGGCGGCACCTCCGATCCCTGCGAAACCACGGTGCGCGAGGGGCTTTGCGAGGTGAGCTGCCCCGCGGGCACGAGCGTGGGCCTGGACGCCGATTGCAAGATCGAGAAGAAGCCGGCCGGCTCCCAATGCGAGGCCAGCGTCAACAAAGGAACCCCGGTCCTTGTCGGCGACGAAGGGCTCATCGACGTGCCGACGGACGGCGCGGGCATGGTCTCCGTCGACGTCCTCTGCAAGGGCGAGGGTTACAAGGCCCAATGCGGGGGCAAGACCCAGGTGGACCCGGTCTGCAGCGGACTTAAGGTCCTGATCAACAATAACGACGCGGCGAGCGTCACCGCCCACGAAGGCGACCAGGTCAGCGTCCTGGTGGACCAAAAGGGCGCGAAGGCATGTTCGGTGACGGCCAACGGAGACAAGTTGGCGGCGGGTTCCGACGGCATCGTCCACTTCGCGATCAAAGGGCAGGGAGCGATCCTGGTCGACGCGGTCTGCGTGGCGGACGCGCTCGTCGCCGAATGTCCCGACGTCACCATTCAGGTCGCGTCTCCCAACTGCGGGAACGGCGTTCTGGAAACCGGAGAAATTTGCGACGACGGAAACTCGGATATTTCCGACGATTGCGTGGCCTGCCAGCCCGCGAAATGCGGCGACGGGGCCGTCCACAAGGGCGTCGAGGAATGCGATTCCTTCGGCGCGGCCGACACGGGCGAAGGGAAATGCACCAAGGAATGCCGCGCCCCCGTCTGCGGGGACGGCCTCGTTCAGAAGGGCATCGGCGAGGAATGCGACGACGGGAATCTGAACGTCGACGACGGCTGCTCCAGCGCCTGCATCCTCGAGCGCTGCGGCGACGGCATCAGGCAATCCGACGAAGTCTGCGACGGCACAAAAGACGAGAGCGGCTTGGCCTGCCTGGGCGACTGCCAGGGCTTCGAGCTTCCGCCGCCGCCCGCGCCGCCTTCCGCGCCCACGCCGGTGCCGATGGTCATGGAAAAGACGGTCGAAACGACCGTGGAAGCACCTCCCCCGCCGGTGGCCGCCGTGGTCTCCGCGCCGCCCTCGATCTCCGAGATCCCCTGGGTGCCTAAGAAAGAAGAAGTGTTCGTCGCCGCGGCGGTCGTGGACGTACCGATCGCCGAAAGCGTCGCTCCGCCGCCGGTCGCCGTGGAGGCCCCGCCGCCCGCGGCCGCTCCGCCCCCCGTCGAGGACGAATGCAAAAAGGTCAGCTCCGATACGTCGAGCCTGGACTACAAGTGCTGCCGGTATTCCGCCACCCGATACGACTCGATCCGCACCCTGGACTCCTCCGGCCCTGAGTTGGATCTCACGCCCAAGGAGCTCCAGGCCTGCGAGTGCCGCGAGAATCCCCTGGCCTTCGGCTGCCCGTGCCTGGGCAAGCATCAGGTGGACGATCTGAACGCCTGCTCTTCTGCGGAGGTCTCCGAAGCGGACGCCGCGAAGACGAAGACGTCGATCCAGATCGATACGACGAAGAACGAGGTCACCGCCGCGGTGGGAGACCGGGTCACCGCCGTGACCGACCTCTGCGCCTGCGCCGCGCCACAACCCTTCGACCAACACATGTCGTGCGATACCGGCGGCGGCAGGTTGGCTCTCCGTAAATCGTTGATCCGGAGCCGCAACAATCTCCTGTCCTTCGCCTGCCTCTATCCCGAGCAGGCCAAGGCGCTGAATGACAACGGTCTGACGACCGTCGCCGACGGCTCCGATTATCGCATCACGGCCGACCTGCCGGCGACCACCTGCAAGCTCTTGGGGGGAACGTCGCCGGAGACCCAGCCCGAGACCCAATCGGAAACCCAAAAGGCGGAGCTTGCGGAACCGATGGAGTTGGCGGAAGTGAGCCCGCTGTCGGAAGCGGACCGGCTCAAGGAAGCGGAACTGGTGAAGGAGAAGACCCTCATCGCCGACACGAGGGAGCGCCGGACGCTCAACGTCGAGGAGATCGGCCGACCCATCCCCGTGGATGACCCCATCGAACGGGTTTCGGTCGCCACCGTTCCCTGCACGATCGTGAAGCCCCAATGCCCGTGCACGCCTCCGGAGACGCCGACGACCCAACCGGTCGAGGAACCGCCTCCGCCTCCACCACCGACACCGCCGGCAAAGGCCGCGATCGCTCCTCGTCTCTGCGTCTGCAGTTACGGCGGGTACGAGTGCACTTATTTGGACACCGGCGAATCGATCTCCCTGGCTCAAGCCTGTCCGGCCCAGACAGTGAAGGCCTACACCTCCGAGAAGGCTCACAAGGTGTTCCTCGCCTCCGAGGGCTATTCCAAGGACATCAACAACGCGAAGGCCAAGAAGAAGCTCATCGACGTGTTGAACGAGATTTCCCTCGATGCGTCGGAATCGGAGACCGATCCGACCTTCAACTACTGGACGGTCGTGCCCGGCGAGGAAGGCGCCTCCTTATCGCCCGCCGACTGGAAGTCCGTCCGCGGTTATTTCCAGAAGAACGCGCTCGTCTTGGACGACAACGGAGCGCTCAAACTGAACGACTCTTCCGCCCTGCAAGTCTTCTCGCAGGCCTCCTCCGCCTCCGGAGCCAAGGCCGCGACGATGGCGGAGGCGGTCTTGAGCGAAGAAGCGGCCTCCGCTCCGGCGGATATGGCCATCAATCTGGATATGGCGGCGGCCAAAGGCGGCGGTTCGGCCGGATGCACTTTGATCCGAAGCCGTTGAGATGAGAAAAACTCATGGCTTAGGATAAAATCCCGGTCACTCCTGATAAACATATTGAAACAATTCCGTTTTTCGGCAAAAAAAAATCGACAAGATTACTTTGCCCCATGTAAAATCCTCAAATTGAAAATTTATGGGGGTGATTGATGACTCGATACAAGGACCGTATCTATGACGTGGTGATCGTCGGAGGGGGGCCGGCAGGAGCAACCTTGGGAGCGAGGCTGAAACGGGAGACGAATCTCGACGTCGCGATCTTCGAGGCGGAATTCTTCCCCCGCGATCATATCGGCGAAACCTTCGTCCACACCATCGTTCCCAGCCTCATGGAAAGCGGCGTGCTCGGCAAGGTGCTGGCCAGCGAATGCTGGGTGAAAAAGTACGGCGGCTTCTATTCCTGGGACCCGAAACGGCCTTGGACCACCTATTTCGAGCACGGCCTTCACGAGAAGGACGGTTATTTCCGCTGGGCCATCCACTGCAACCGGCCCGAGTTCGACCAGATCCTGCTGGAACACGCGAAGTCCTGCGGCGTCGACGTCTTCGAAGGGACGCCCGTAATGGGCGTGAAGAGAGAGGGCGACATCACGCGGCTGGACCTGGGCTCCAACGGCGAGGCCAAGGGCCGCATTTTCGTCAATTGTTCGGGACGGTGGAGCCACACGACGATCACGGGCGATCGGGCCTTTCTCTCCGAATATAAGAACGTCGCCGTTTGGAACCACGTCGTGGACGGCAAGCCCGCGCAGACGCTGGACGGCGACTGGAATTTCTTCCGCGACAAGAACCTCTCGCCGGTCGGAAGCCTGGCCTTCGAGGACGGCTGGTTCTGGTACATCCCCGTACCCAAGATGATCCAAGGAAAGCGCGTGCGGACCCACTCGCTGGGGCTCGTCACCGACCCGTCCGCCCTCGACGATCCGAAGAAAAAGTTCACGGACCCGAAAATCTTCATGGAGACGGCCAAGAAGGTGCCTCTGCTCAAGGAGCTTATTCAGGACGCGCAATTCATTTCCGACAAATTTTCAACCGCGCCCAATTATTCCCGCATCAGCGGCCGCATGTGCGACTGGGACACCCGCGAGATCCGCGTGGGCGACGCCGCGTACTTCGTCGACCCGCTCTTCTCCTCCGGCGTCCACTTCGCCCTGCAACACGCCGGCATGGCCCTGGCGCTGATCAAGGCGGCCTTCGAGCCCAAGCTGACCGATACGATGAAACGGGAGCTCTGGCAGGATTATCACCAGGCCTTGGTGAGCGTCGCCCGCGGCTTCGCGCTCGGCATCGACCAATGGTACACCGAGATCGCGCGCGACAATCCGAACAGCGTTTATTGGAAACATCGCGGCGGCAAGGCCACCTTCGACACGCGCGCCGAGACCTTCCAGGCGCTCGTCAACGGCCAGATCCACGGCGACCTGATCCAGGTCATCACCAAGGGCACCAACAGCATCAATTCCCTGGGCAAGGAAGGCGCCCTGCGCGTGACGCAGGAAAAATTGAAGGAGCACGAGCCTCCCGCGGACGCGCGCATGAAGCTCCGATCCGACATCGCGGTGAAGGAGAGCCTGACGCTCGAACCTCCGATGGAGGGCGCGGACGGAAGAAAGAACGTCTTCATGCACGGACCTTATTGGGACGATCCCTTCCGGCGCTCGAGCGAGGTCCTTCCGCTCTGCGGGGAACCGGCGCCCTGCCACCGCCTGTATTTCAAGAACGGCAAGAACGGCGAAGCCGAGCAGGAAGTGAAGTTCGTGGAAGCCCAGCACAAGGGCATGGAGCTCATCGAAACGCTCAAGGCCGGAAAAGAAACTTATGGGAATTTGAGTCAGAAGCTTGCGCCTCCGCAAAAACACCTTTTGCTGCACATAGCGCTGGCGGGGATGCTCGAAACTCCCGCGGGCGGAACCGCTTAAGCGTTTCCGGGTTGTCGTCGAGGCTGAGGGGGGACGATGCTGGATATCACGAGGCTCCTCGTTCAAATCGGAACCATCTTGTTGACGGCCCGTCTCGTGGGCTGGGTCTTCCGTAAGATCCACCAGCCGCAGGTCGTCGGCGAGATGGCGGCGGGCCTCCTGCTGGGTCCGTCGTTCCTGGGATGGATCGCGCCGGGCGCTTCCGCCTGGCTCTTTCCCCGGGAAAGCTTCGCCCTCTTGGGAACGCTCAGCCAGGTCGGTCTGATCGTCTACATGTTCCTGGTCGGCGCCGCTCTGAACCCCAAGCTGCTTAAGGAGCGCGCGCATACGGCGATCGTCACCAGCCACGTGAGCATCGTCATCCCCTTCCTGATGGGCCTGCTCCTGGCCGTTTACCTTTATCCCCGTCTCTCCGGAGGCGGCGTCCCGTTCTCGCATTTCGCGCTCTTTTTGGGGATCTCGATGAGCATCACGGCCTTTCCCGTGCTCGCGCGCATCTTGACCGACCGCCGGCTTTCTCACACCGGCGTCGGAGCGGTGGCCATCACCTGCGCCGCCGTGGATGACATCACCGCATGGTGCCTTCTGGCCGGACTCATCCTCTTCGTCCGCGCCACCGGCACGGCGCTCCCGTTGTGGGCGACCGTCGGAGGTTCGCTCGCCTACGTCGGCGTCATGATCTTCGCGGTCCGTCCGGCGCTCGCGACCCTCATGGCCAATCGCAAGCGGCGCGGCCTGGACACGATGACCAAAGACCTGCTGGCCGTGATCCTGATGGCGGTCTTGGCGTCGGCTTGGATCACCGAACATCTGGGCATCCACGCCCTCTTCGGCGCCTTCCTCGTGG
>DASUFF010000059.1:0-18862 GCA_036274695.1 bacterium
CTTCGTCTCTTTGATCGAGCGGATGGTTGAAGGAGGTGTCGAGGTTCATTGTGAGCATGAAGCGCTTCCAGAATCCGAAAGATTGACCCGGCAACGTCTGAGAGGCATCGCTCTTGGAGGCGAGTACCTTGCTCGTGCCGCTGAATGGGGGAGCGAGTCTGAGGAGCAGGAACTTCAATGGTACAATGCCCGGTCTGATAGGCTCCTTAAGGTGTTAGGATCGGTACTCAAAAGATCTGAGGGATATCTCTTATTCGTTCATCCCCACGTATCGGCGGTAGAAGCAAATGAATCGCAATCCGACTACGATTTCCAGGCCTCAAGGGCGCTCATCGGAAGTGGTGCCTACTGTTTTCGGAGGATGATCGACGCGGGATGGGGCGACGACCAGATGGCCGGGCTATTCATGGCGATTGTCAATACAGACTCGGGATTCGGGGCCATCCATGGGTGCCCCTTCTTCAAACTCTTGATCGATGACCTCATTCCTTTTTCATCCGAGGCCGAAAGCATGTCCCATTTCATGGAAAATTTTTCTGCATGTCTGACCCCAATCAATTTTCTGAGCGACCATGCCGTTGCCGACTTCGTGAATGCCATTCGCAGGATGAGGGCCGCCGGCCTTTCGGCGAGCAAGATGATGGAGGAGTTGGAGAGCACTAGAGGTTATTTCGGCTTTGATCGTCTTTATCCCGAACAGAAGGTGGATGAATTCTGGGCCGAGTTGAGTCATTTGGGTGACGGATCCTAGGGCTTCATTCACTCCACCTTCAACCGATACCCCACCCCCGGCTCGTTGATCAGCCACTTCGGCCGCGCCGGCGCCGCCTCGATCTTGTGCCGGAGCTGGTGCATGTGCACCCGCAGATAATCCCCGCGCTCGGCGTATGCTGCCCCCCAAACGTCCGTTAAAATTTGCCTCTGGGTGAGCACCTTGCCGGCGTGATGCGCGAGCAGTGTGAGAATCTTGTACTCCGTCGGCGTCAGGTGTACCTCCCGGTCGTCGACGAAGACGAGCCTCTTCACGAAATCGATCCGCAGCGAGCCCGATTCGAAGATCGGCAAATCCTCCCCGCTGGCCCGTTGAGAGGCGTGCCGCAGAGCCACGCGCATCCGCGCCAAGAGCTCGCCGACCCCGAAGGGCTTGGTCAGATAATCGTCGGCCCCGCGGTCGAGCGCGTCGATCTTGTCCTGCTCGTTGCCGCGCGCCGTCAGCACGATCACAGGCACCTTGGACCATTCCCTCAAGTTTTTCAGAAAATCGATCCCGTCCATGTCCGGCAGGCCCAAATCCAAGACGACGAGATCGGGATTGCGCGTGGCCACCTGGGCCAGGCCGTCTTTGCCCTGCAGCGATTCCAGATAGGCGAAGCCGTTGCTTTCCAGTCCGACCTTCAGAAACTGCCGGATCTGCGAATCGTCCTCGACGACCAAGACCGTCGGAGTTGTCGTTGTCATGCGCTTTTCTCTCCGTTCTCCATGCCGCTTCCCGCGGCACGGCTCTCGCTATCGCTCGTAGCGGTATCCAGAGGGAGAGAAAAATAGAACACGCTGCCGCCTCCGTCACGTTCTTTCACGCCTATCTCGCCTTGATGCACCTTGAGGATGCCCTGGCAAATGGCCAGTCCCAAACCGCTGCCCCAGACGTCTTTCTTGCCGCTCCGATAGAATTTTTCGAAGACGCGGGTGCGATCCGAAGCCGAAACGCCGGGGCCCCGGTCCGCAACCTCCACCTGAACGTATTTTCCGTTGCGCCAGGCCCGGATGTCGATCGGCGACCCTGCCGGCGTGTACCGTCCCGCGTTTTCCAGGAGATTGACCATCACCTGCTCCATCAAAAGTCCGTCCATGGGGACCAGAGGCAAATCCTCCGGGATGTCCGTGGCGATTTTGCGTCCCCGCAGGGAGGCGTCCAGCCGGTTCAGCGCGCTTCCGATGATCTCCTCCAGGGAGTGTTTTTCCTTCCGTAGGGCTACGTTGCCGGATTCGATCTTGGTGATTTGGAGGATGTTTTCCACGAGCCGGTTTAGGCGGGCCGATTCGTCCTCGATGGACTCGAGGAGACGCCTGCGGTCTTCGGGCGACAGCTTTTGGTCCTGGTCCAAGAGCGTGCCCGCCGCGCCGGCGATCGACGTGAGCGGCGTGCGTAGGTCGTGAGAGACGGAGCTTAAGAGGGCGCTCATGAGGCCTTCGCGCTCCGCTTCGACTTCGGCGGATCGGGCTTCCTCCGCCAGCATCGCGCGTTCGATCGCCAGCGCGCCTTGGCCAATGACGCTTTCCACGAAATGCTGGCCCGCCGATTCGAGAAAGGCCGTATCCTCGCTCGGCCGAATGCCGGCCACGCCGATCACGCCGCGCGATCCGATCAGCGGGAAGAAGATCGCCTTCGCCATGGGCAGGGTCTGCGTGCCTTTCCCGGCGGATTTCGCGTTTTTGGAGGCCCAGTGGGCCACCGCGCGGTCCGTCTCGTCGAAGTGCCAATTCGGATTGCTCGTGGCCTCCAAGAACATCAGCTCCGGTTCCGAGCCCAGCAGGATGATGGCGTCGCCGTGCGCGACCTGGGCCAAATGCTGGGCCACCGCGGCCGAAATCTCTCGCGTGGTCCGGCTTTTCAGCATCTCGCGGCTCAAGGCGTAGAGATTGGAGGTGTAGCGCTCCCGGGCGGAGGCGGCCTCGGCGCTCCGGCGGAGCTGGAACGTCAGCCGGCTGGTCAGAAGGGTGACGGACAGCACGACGAGGAAGGTCACCCAATAGCGTGCGTCGGAAACGCTGAATGTGAAGTAGGGGGGGACGAAGAAGAAATCGAAGCAAGCGACGCTCAGGAACGCCGCGGCCAGCGACGGTCCCTGACCGTAACGCACGGCGATCATGACGTTCATGAGGAGATAGATCATCGAGACGTTGACGATCTCGACGTGCGGCAGGAGCCATTTGGCGATGCCCGTCCAGGCGACGATCACCAGAAGAGGGGCGGAATACTGCGTCCAAGGCGATCGAAAGACGTCGGTCTTCCATTTGGGGGACTGCTCCCCCTTTTCTCCCGAGATGGAATAGACGTCGATGTCGCCGCTTCCCCGGACCAGTTCGTCGACCAACGAGCCGAAGAGGAAATCCTTCCAGCGGGGCCGGCGGCTCTTGCCCACGACGATCTTCGTGACGTTCTTCTCGTGAGCGAATTTAAGGATCTCCTCGCCGGGTTTAAGCCCCTGGAGGACCGCCGTCTCCGCGCCGAGCGACTGGGCGAATCGGATCTGGTTTTCGATCGCCTCGCGCTTTTCCTCGCCCATCGGTTTTTGAGGCGTCTCCACGTAGACGGCCATCCACGGCGCCTTCAGCTCGTTCGCCATCTGCTTGGTGCGGCGGATCAGGCGCGTGGAGAAGGGGCCCGGCCCCACGCAGACGAGCAGGCGCTCGCCCGCCTGCCAGACGCCCTTGACGGCATGGAGAGTCCGGTACTGGGTCATCTGGAAATCGACGCGCTGGGCGGTTTTCCGGAGAGCGATTTCGCGCAGCGCCATCAGTTTGCCTTCTTGAAAAAAATTCTCGGCGGCGCGGCCCGCCTGTTCCGTCATGTAGACTTTGCCCTCCTTGAGGCGTTGCAGGAGCTCGGGAACGGGAAGGTCGACCAGCTCCACCTCATCGGACCGGTCGAAGATCTCGTCGGGGATGGTCTCGCGGACCACGATCCCCGTGATCTGCGCGACGCTGTTGTTCAGGCTCTCAAGGTGCTGGGTGTTCAGCGTCGAGTAGACGTCGATTCCGGCCTGGAGGAGCTCTTCGACGTCTTGCCAGCGCTTGACGTTCCGGCTGCCGGGGGCGTTGGTGTGGGCGAGCTCGTCGACGAGGATCAGAGACGGCTTACGCGCCAGGGCGGCGTCGATGTCAAATTCCTGAAGGGTGACATGATGGTAGGCAAGGGGCTTGGTAGGAATCCGTTCGATCCCCTCCGTCAGGACCTCGGTCTCTTGTCGCTTGTGGGGCTCGACATAGCCGATGACGACGTCGACCCCTTCCTTCTTTTTCCGTTGGGCCGCCTCCAACATGGCGTAGGTCTTCCCGACCCCCGCGCACATGCCGAAGAAGATCTTCAGCTTACCGCGCCGGCTCAATTGCTCTTCGGTCTGGATCGCCTTGAGGAGGGCGTCCGGGTCGGGTCGGTTGGCTTCCATCATCAATTCTGCAACGGCTTGTCGCAGTCTTGGCCGCCGCCGCAAGTCGCAGAAATATTACTCTTTATCGAGTCATATCTAAAGCCAGATTCAATTCCAATACGTTCACCAGCCGGTCGGGGGTGAGGAAGCCGCCGGGAGAGAAGGCGTTCTTTTCGATCAGGGCCTGCACCTGGGCGACGGTCAGGCCGCGGGCCTGGGCGACGCGCTCGGCCTGGTAGAGGGCCGCATGCTCGGTGATATGCGGGTCCATGCCGCCGCCGGAGGCCGCCGCCAGGTCGGCGGGGAGGGGATTCGCGGCCATGGCCCCGTAGGCCTCGACGGTCTTGGCGGCCCGGTCGGTCAAATCTCTGCTGGTGGGTGACTTGTTGCTGCCGCCCGTGGCCGAGGCGTTGTAGTCCGCGGCCGAGGGGCGCGGCCAGAAATACTTCGGCTGCGTGAATTTCTGGGCGATGAGACGGCTGCCGACGATCTTGCCGTCGAGGCCTTGGAGGAGGGACCCTTCGGCGGTGGCGGGCGTCACGATCTTGGCGAATCCCAAGAGGACGGCGGTGTAGCCGGCCACGACGACCAAGAGCGTTGCGATCGTGAGGCGAAGGCTGGCGATGAGCGATTTCATAAAATCTCCGTTGTCATTTCATGAACAGCAAATGCTCGGCGATCGGCCCCAAGGCGGCCACCGGGAAAAACGTCAGGGCCCCGATGAACAGGATCGTCGCCAGGAGCATGAAACCGAACGTGCCGTCCTCGACGCCCAGGGTGCCCGACGATTCCGCCGTCGGCCTCTTGGCCGCCATCGAGCCGGCGATGGCGAGCGGCAAAATGATCGGGATGAACCGGGCGAGCAGCATCACGATGCCCGTCGCGACGTTCCAGGGCACCGTATTGTCGCCCAGTCCCTCGAAACCGGAGCCGTTGTTCGCGGAGGCCGAGCTGAACTCGTAGAGGATTTCGGAAAACCCGTGCGCCCCGACGTTGTTCAGGGTCTTCGCCCCCCAGTCCGTGGCAGCGAAAAGGGCCGTCGGTCCCAAGATGAACAGGGCATGTGTGAACATCGCCAAGACGGCCAGTTTGACTTCATACGATTCCACGCGGCGTCCGAGGTATTCGGGCGTGCGCCCCACCATCATTCCGGAAATAAAGACGCCCAGGACGATGTAGATGAACATGTTGATGAAGCCCACACCCACGCCGCCGAAGTCCTCGTTCAGCCACATCCCGATCATCGGCATAAGGCCGGTCATCGGATTTAAGCTGTCGTGCATCGCGTCGACCGATCCGTTGCTGGTGGAGGTGGTGAGGGCGGCCCAGACCGGCCCGGCCGCCGTTCCGAAACGGAGCTCCTTGCCCTCCAGGTTGCCGGTCGTCTGTTCGATGGGGAGGGCGGCGAACGCTTTTGTAGGGGCCGTTTCGTAGTAGACCGCCGTCGCGACGCGGGCGGACATGAGGGCGAGCATCACCGCGAAGACGACGGTCGCGTGCTTCATCCGCTTTACGATCCGGCCGAACATCCAGACGCAGGCCATCGGGATCAGGATGATCGCCGCCGTCGAAAGGACGTTCGTCCAGAAGGTGGCGTTTTCAAAGGGATGCGTGCCGTTCGGGCCGAAGAAGCCGCCACCGTTGGTCCCGATCTGCTTGATTGCGACGAACGCGGCCACGGGGCCGCGGGCGATGACCTGTTCGATCCCTTCCAGGGTCATCACTTTCGCCGCGCCCTCGAGGGTCATGGGCATGCCGCCCAAGACCATCAGCGCGGCCACGACGACGGCCACCGGGAGCAACACGAGGAAGGTCGCCCGTTGGAGATCGACGAAGAAGTTCCCCATGTTTTTGCGTCCCGCCAATCCCCGGGCCATGGCCGCCAGGGCGGCCAAGCCGACCGCCGGGGTCACGAACTGGAGCCACATGAGGGCGCAGAGCTGCGAAAGGTAGCTCATCGCGACCTCGCCGGAATAATGCTGGAGGTTGGTGTTCGTCGTGAACGAGGCCGCCGTGTTGAAGATGAGGCTTCCTTCGATGGCGCCTTTCCCGTCCGGATTAAGGGGCAGGTGTTGCTGGAAGTACAGGAAGGCGAAGCTCACGGCGAAGATGACCGCGTTGAACACGAGCATCGAGAGGGCGTACTGCTTCCAATTCTGTCCTTCCCGTGTGAGCCTACCGCCGATTCCATGGAACAGGCCGTCGAAGCGGTTGCCGGATTCCGGGTCCATCGCCCATTTCATGTACTGGCCCAAGGGCCAGGAGAGGAGGACGCCGCCGCCGACGACCATGAGTATGAAGAGAAAGGCTTGCATAAGGATTCCCCTAATTCCGTTAATTCCACTTTTCCCAACGGCCGACCTGGTAGATCATGGTTCTTTCCTCCTCCGTTCAAATCAGGCGCAAGGCCACCAAGAGCATGTCGATCAGCTTGATCCCGATAAACGGCACGATGACGCCGCCGAGCCCGTAGACGAGCAGGTTGCGACGCAAGACCGCAGCCGCGCCCATGGGACGGTAGGCGACGCCCTTCAAGGCCAATGGGATCAGCCCAATGATGATCAGGGCATTGAAGATCACGGCGCTCAAGATCGCCGAATGGTTCGAATGGAGCCCCATGATGTCGAGGGCATGGAGGGGGCCCGCGGCCTCTCCCGGCTTCGCGTAAAGCAGGGCGAACATCGCGGGGAGGATGGCGAAATACTTAGCGACGTCGTTGGCGAGGCTGAAGGTGGTGAGCGAGCCGCGTGTCATGATGAGCTGCTTGCCGATCTCGACCACCTCCATCAATTTGGTCGGGTTGCTGTCCAGATCCACCATGTTCCCCGCCTCGCGGGCGGCCTGGGTGCCCGTGTTCATGGCGACGCCCACGTCCTCCTGGGCCAGCGCCGGCGCGTCGTTGGTGCCGTCACCCGTCATCGCGACCAAGTGCCCCTTGGCCTGCTCCTCGCGGATGCGCTTCAGTTTCGCCTCGGGTGTGGCCTGCGCCATGAAGTCGTCGACGCCCGCCTCCGCGGCGATGGCGGCCGCCGTGAGAGGGTTGTCGCCGGTGATCATGACGGTGCGGATCCCCATCTTCCGGAGCTGGGCGAAGCGCTCCTTGATCCCGCCCTTGACGACGTCCTTCAGGTGGATGACGCCTAGGACTTCCTTGTTCTCCGCCACGACGAGGGGAGTTCCTCCCGAATGGGATACCTTATCCGCCGCCTTCTCGACTTCCTTGGGGAAGCCGCCTCCCATTTTTTCCAGATGAAGTTTCATCGCTTCCGCGGCGCCCTTGCGGATGACACGGGCGGCCTGGCCGTCCCGCGCGGGGAAGTCCACGCCGCTCATCCGCGTTTGGGCCGTGAACGGCACGAATTTCGCGTGCGGCTCGGCGACCTCCCTCCCGCGCAGGTTGAACAGTTGCTTGGCGAGCACCGCGATGCTCCGTCCCTCGGGGGTTTCGTCGGCCAAGGAGGCCAACTGCGCCGCGTCCGCGAGACGTTCCGCCGTGACGCCCGGAGCGGGAAGAAAGTCGGTCGCCATGCGGTTGCCCAAGGTGATCGTGCCCGTCTTGTCCAAAAGCAAAACGTCCACGTCGCCCGCGGCTTCGACCGCCTTGCCGGAGGTGGCCATTACGTTGTGGCGGATCAACCGGTCGATCCCGCTGATGCCGATGGCGGAGAGCAGGCCCCCGATGGTGGTGGGAATGAGACAGACCAGGAGGGCGATCAGGACAGGCACGGAGAAATCGGTCTCGAAGAAGGCGCCGAAGGGCTGGAGCGTGACGCAGACGAGCAGAAAGATGAGCGTCAGGGCGGCCAAAAGGATCGTGAGAGCGATCTCGTTGGGGGTCTTCTGGCGCTTGGCCCCCTCGACCATCGCGATCATGCGGTCGAGAAAACCATGGCCTTTCTCCATCGTGATGCGGACGACGATCCGGTCGCTGATGACGCGCGTGCCGCCCGTGACCGCGCAGCGGTCGCCTCCGGACTCGCGGATGACCGGGGCCGACTCGCCGGTCACGGCGGATTCGTCCACGGAGGCGATGCCTTCCTCGACCTCTCCGTCGGCCGGGATGACGTCATTGGCCTCGCAGACGACCCGATCGCCCTTTTGAAGTTCCGGCGCCGGCACGTGCTCCTCTCGTCCGTTCTTCAGCCGCCGTGCGATCGTGTCCTTCCGCGCCTTCTTCAGGGCGTCGGCCTGGGCCTTGCCGCGACCCTCCGCGACGGCCTCGGCGAAGTTGGCGAAGAGGATGGTGAACCAGAGCCAGAGGGCCAACTGCGCCACGAAGCCCCGGTGGGCCGCGGCCGTGAAGATCCCGACGGTCGTGAGGACGGCGCCGATCATCGTCACGAACATGACGGGATTCCTCGCCATGAGCCTCGGGTCCAGCTTCCGAAACGAGTTCACGACGGCCGGGCCGACGAGGCCCCAATCAAAGAGCGAGGGGGGCGTGTGCGTACTCATAGAGAAGTCTCCGCTTTAAAACTTGTCCGGCCGCATGACGGCCACAAACAGATAGACGAAAAGGGCTACGGCGATGACGCCGGCGACGGTCGTTTCCATAAGTGTCCTTTGTCCTCTCTTCAGACGACCACAAGACGCGCCGAAGACGATCCATGTCAGGAGTCCCGTCCGAAATAGCGGTCGGCGAACCGGACGCACAGCCATCCGAAGACGAAGGCTATGAGAAGGGCCAGGCCGAGCGTCCATTCGTTGATGCAGACGAATTCCTTCGCGTCGTGCACCTTCCCCATAAGTATGGGCGGGACGGCGACCCATCGAATCCTGCGCATAACGCCTCCGATCTGAGGGAAGCATAACGACCGGCGCGGCCTATTGGCTTGTTAAGAAAGGACGGTCGAAGTGAAGAAGGAGTTAAGACGGGAGAAACAACAAGACCGACGGCGCCCGGAGAGTTTGACGAGCGCCGCCGGCCGTTGATTCACTGCCCCCTAAGCCGTGCGCGGTGCGGCGTAGGAAACCGGGGAAGACATCGCACTTTGGTGGAACGCCGGCGCGCCTTGGGGCGTCGCCGCCGCGTGGAGAGCGTATTCCGGGTAGGCCGGGATGCCGTGTTCATACAGGTCCAATCCCTTCATTTCGCCTTCGGCGGAGACCCGGAGGATCCCAATGGCTTTCAAGGAATACATCAGGAACATGGCCGCCGCGAACGTGGCGAACGCGATGATCAAGTTGCCGACGATTTGCGCGGTGAGGACTTGAACGCCGCCGCCGTAGAACAGTCCCTTGAGAGGGGCGGAGTTATCCGCGGCCAAGGGGCCGGTGACTCCGTATTCTCCCGTGGCGAATAAGCCCAGGGAGACCGTTCCCCAAATGCCGTTCACGCAGTGCACCGGAACCGCGCCGATCGGATCGTCGATGCGGGCCCATTCCAGAAAATCCGCGGCGATGACGACCAGCACGCCCGCGATGCCGCCAATGGCCAGCGAGCCCGTGGGGGACACCCAGTAGCAGGGGCAGGTGATAGCCACGAGGCCTGCCAAAAATCCATTGACGGTATAGCTCATGTCCCAGATCTTGGTCTTCGGATAGGAGTAGAACATCGCGGTCAGGCCGGCGGCACAGGCGGCCAACGTGGTGTTGGTCGCGACGCGGCCGATGCCGATGAAGTCCATGGCGGAGAGGGTGCTGCCGGGGTTGAAGCCGTACCAGCCGAACCACAGGATGAAACCGCCGATGCAGGCGATGGTCAGGTCGTGAGGCAGCATGGGGCCGCCGCCGTCGCGCTTGAACTTACGGCCCAAACGCGGGCCCAAGGCCAAGGCTCCGGCCAGCGCGATCGTCCCGCCGATGGTGTGAACCACCGTCGACCCGGCGAAATCGTGGAAGGCCATCCCGAGGCCCGCGAAGAAATGCCCTTCGCTGCCCATCAAAGCCAGGAAACCGTCCGGTCCCCAGGCCCAATGGCCGATGATGGGATAGATGAAGCCGGAAACGAAGAAGCTGTAGACCAAGTCCCCCACCCACGCCGTGCGCCCGATCATCGCGCCCGAGCAAATCGTCGAGGCGCAGTCGGCGAAAGCGAACTGGAAGAGGAAATAGGCCAGCGTGGCCACGCCCGTCGATCCGTAGGTCTCCGGGAGGCCTTGGAGGAAAAAGAATTCTTTGCCGATCCAAGGCGAGCCGGAGCCGAACATGAAGGCGAAGCCCCAAGCGTAGAACATGATGCCGCACAGGCACGTGTCGACCACGCATTCCATGAGCACGTTCACCGTTTCGCGCGACCGGCAGAAGCCGGCCTCGAGCATGGTGAAACCGGCTTGCATGCCAAACACCAGGAAGGCGGCCACGAGGGTCCAAACGGTGTTTAGGGGATTGACGAGGGCGTTTCCGGTCAAAGGCGCGTCTTCGGCGTGAGCGGTGGCGCCGAAGACCGACGAAAAACAGTAGATCGTCGCGAACAAGAGGGCGATGCCCAAAAGCTTGCCGCCTAAGATGAGGTAGCCGTACCGTCTCCACTCACGGTCGCGCAACTTCTCCCGCCACCGCGCGAGGCGGCCGGGAGCTTCGTGATTGGACTTGGTCATCATAATTTCTTATCCTTTGCTTGCGAGTTATTGATATTCCTTATTTAAGGTTTTTGCAGTCGCAAGCTGAAAGCCCCCTCCCGGGCAAATTTAACAAAACGTTAACATCGGACCCTTCTTGATCTTTCGGCGCTTCGAAGGGATACGTCGCCCCATGTCCAGGCGTTGGATAAACTATATCGTCCCTCCGCTCGCGATTATCCTATTGACGGCGGTTGCCTACCGACTCTTTCCGTCCATGGAGCCCATCAACGTCGTGATGCTCTACCTGCTTGCCAACGTGCTTATCGCCGTGCGGTACGGCCAAGGGCCCGTCATCGTCTCGACAGTTTTGAGCATAGCGGCCTACGACTACTATTTCGTGCCTCCCAACCTTCAATTCGCGCCGGAAGACGAGAAGTATTTCTTAAGTTTTTTCATCATGTTCTTCGTCATTCTTCTCACCAGCCGCTTGGCGATCCGTTCGCGCCGCAGCGCGGAGAAGGCCATGGCCGCCGAGATGGAAGCGGAGAAGGAGAGGATGATCAGCGCGCTTTTGAGCTCGGTGTCCCACGACCTGCGCACGCCTTTGGCGACCATCGCCGGCGCTGCAAGCACGCTCACCTCCCAGGAAGGCGAGATTTCCGCGGAGGACCGGCGCAATCTCCAGGAGGTGATTTTTCGGGAATCGGAGCGATTGAACGAACACGTCGAGAACCTCCTACAGATCACACGTTTCGAGGCGGGAGGCTTGAGCCTGGAAAAGGATTGCGGATCGGTGGAGGAGGTCGTCGGGAGCGCTTTGGGACGCCTGCGCGGGACGCTCGCGGATAGGAAGATAGACGTCTCGCTACCGGAAGACCTCCCTTTGGTCCCCTTCGACGCCCTGTTGATGGAACAGGTCTTCGTTAACCTTCTCGACAACGTCGCCCACTATACGCCCCCGGGTTCGCCCGTGGAAATCCGGGCCTTTTGCGAGGGGAAAAAGGTGACCGTGGAGGTCTCGGACCGGGGCCCGGGCGTTCCTTCCGGCGAACACGAAAGGATTTTTGCGAAATTCTACCGGCGCGGACGCCCGAACGCCCCCGGGACGGGGCTCGGCCTGGCTATCTGTCGCGCCGTCATACGCGCGCACGGCAGCGAGATCGCCGTGCGCGACCGGGAAGGGGGAGGCAGCGTCTTTCATTTCTCCCTTCCGTTGGAAGGAGGGGCGGGAGCGTCATGACGGCGGGGAGGCCCTCCATTCTGGTGATCGAAGACGACGCGGAGATCCGGCGCGTGTTGAAAGTCGGCTTGGGCCACAAGGATTACCGTTACCTGGAGGCGCTCACCGCGCGCGAAGGCACGACGGAAGTCTCCACCCGAAACCCGGATCTGATCGTCCTTGACCTGGGGCTTCCGGACTTGGACGGTCTGCAGTTCCTCAAGGAACTCCGAAAATGGTCGAAGATCCCCGTGATCGTATTAACCGCCCGGGGCAAGGAGAAGGACAAGATCAAGGCTTTGGACTCAGGCGCGGACGATTACCTCACGAAACCCTTCGGCATGGGAGAGCTCCTGGCGCGCATTCGCGCGGCGTTGAGGCGTTCGGCCGAAAGGCACGGCGGCGATGCGGAGCCCGTCTTCGAGAGCGGCGATTTGAAGATCGATTTCGTGCGCCGCCAGGTCTTCGTAAAGGGCGCCGAAGTCCGTTTGTCGCCGATGGAGTACCGGCTGCTGACCTATCTCGCGCGGCACGCCGGCCAGGTCCTCACGCAGAAGCAGATCCTGAAGGACGTGTGGGGCGCGGCCTACGTGGAGAAGAATCTTTACCTGCGCGTGCACATGCATCAGCTCCGCCACAAGTTGGAAGCGGATCCTGCCCAACCCCGTTGGCTCGTTACCGAGTCCGGCGTCGGCTACCGGCTTCGGTCGGAATGATCAGAAGGCCGGGACGGCCGAGTTTTCGAGGACGCGGATCGGGAGGACGATCACCGGAAGCCCGGCGAAGTGCAGACGCCGCTGGATGGCGTAAGGCGTCTGGTAATGCAGCAGTCGGTGGTAGGTCTTTTCGTTTTGAAAGATGAGTTTCCCCGAGAAGAAGGTGACGTGCGGGAACTCCTCCTTCACCTTCCGGCAGAGCTTCTCCAGGCCGCTGACGGCCTCGGTATCCACCGACATGCGGTAGTCCGCCGCCCAGCCGTTCTGGCGGCACCACGCGACGTACTGTTTGAGATGGCCTTCGGTTTCCTCCTCCATTTTTTTTACGCCTTCCGAGCCCTTGAAATTGCCCGAGTCGAGGACGCCGACGGAGAGGAAGATGAAGTTTTTGTAATAGTTCGGGAACTGCATGTGGATGGACATCAATTGGTGGAGGCCGAACCCGGAGAATCCGCCGACCATCACTGCCGCTGTCGGCGCGTTTTTGTCGATCTTCGGCGCCACCGCGTTCTTCGTGGCGGGGACCACCGGGACCGTCGTCAGCAAATCGTCCAAGCGTCTTAAGCTCTCCCGCACGCCCCGGTAGTGGCGGCGGATCAGGAAGCACAGGGTGATGATCGTGCAGGTGATGACCGCCGTCATCCAGCCGCCCTCGGCGAATTTCTCGTAGAGCGTGACCATCAGGATGCAGAGGCACATCACGAGGCCCACGCCGTTGATCGACAGCTGCCGCTTCCACCGCTTCTCCGTCTTCCTCTCCTGGATCCAGTGCACGGCCATTCCGAGCTGGCTCAAGACGAAGGTGACGAAAACGTTGATGGAGTACATGACCACCAGGGTGGTGATGTGGCCGCGCGTGTAAAGCAGGGTCGCCGCTGCGGCCGCGCCCATCAGGTAGACGCCGTTCTTGGTGACCAGCCGGTCGGAGAGCTGGGCGAAATGGCGGGGGACCCAGTTGTCCAAGGCCATGTTGGCCAGGACGCGGGGGCCGTCCAGGAAGCCGGTCTGAGCGGCCATGAACAAAAGGGCGGCTTCGGAGACCAAGGTGACGATGACCAAGAATTTGCCGATCGACAGGCCGCCCAAAGTCCAATGGCCAAAGAGGTTGCCGACCAGGACCGCGTTCATCGTCTTGCCTTCGGCCGGCGTCGAACCGGTCAGCAAGTAGGCGAAGAGGATGCCGCCGGCGGTGAAGGCGAGCGAGGTCGCCATCAGGAACATGGTCTTCTTGCCCGTCTGCACGCGCGGTTCCCTTAAGGTGGCCACGCCGTTGGAGACGGCCTCGATGCCGGTGTAGGTGCCTCCGCCCATGGAGTAGGCCCTTAACAAAACCAGCAGCAGGGGAAGGAAGCCCATGGAGGACACCGACGCGTGGAAATCCGAAGACGCGTCTTGGAAGACGGCGGGCAGGGCGGTGAACCGGCTTCCGACGGCGTACAGGATCAGGAAGGCGTGCGTGACGACGAAGAGCAGGAAGATGGGGGCGACCACCGTCACCGATTCCCGCACGCCCCGCAGATTCATCAGGACGAGCAGAAGCAAGGCGATCAATTCCGCCGTCAGTTTGTACTGCCCCCAGCCGGAGGGGAAGAAGGACCAGAGGGCGTCGCAGCCGGCCGCCACGGAGACGGAGATCGTCAGGAAATAGTCGACCAGGAGGGCGCAGCCCGAGACGACGCCGGCCTTTTCGCCCAAGAGCTTCGTCGCCACCAGGTAGCCGCCGCCGCCGCCTGGGAAGAATTCGATCAGGTTGGAATAGGCCACCGAGATGACGAAGATCGTCACCGCCGTCATCACGACGAGGAGGATGGCCAGATGGGAATGGGACCCCAGGGCCCGGAAGGCCTCCTCCGGACCGTAGGCCGAGGAGGACAGGCCGTCGCAGCCCAAGCCGACCCACGCCAGGAAGGCGGCCAAGGACAATTTATGGCTTAAAGAGGGGTCGTTTAAGTCGCGGGCGGGACCGATGATGAGATTGCGTATCTTACCCATAGGCGGAGTGGCGCGTCGGTATAGAGTTAAGATACCCCATCGTCGAGTTAAGAAGTTATTAAGATGAGGTTAGCCGGAAACAATCCGGTTTTTACCGGCTTTTTTGGCCTTCAGGAGGGCTACGTCCACCGTTTCGATGAAGACCTTGCGGTCCAAGAAACTGCAATCTGGGAAGGCGAAAAGGCCGATGGAAGCGGTGAGCGAAAGGGAAGGGCGGGGTACGTCGATCTTGCATTGGCGGATGCCCTCCTGGATGCGGAGGGCCACGGTGCGCGCGCTGTCCATGATGGCCTCGGGCAGGAGGACCAAAAACTCGTCGCCGCCGTAGCGGCCGGCCACGTCCACCTTGCGGATGGAGGCCTTCACGACGGCTGCGATCTTTTTCAGGGCCACGTCGCCCATGAGGTGGCCGCGCGTGTCGTTGATCTGCTTGAAGTCGTCGACGTCGATCATGATGCCGGCGATCGGGTGCCGGTAGCGCTTGGCGCGCTCGATCTCGCGCTCGATCTCCGCGTCCAACTGGCGGCGGTTCAAGAGTCCGGTGACCTCGTCGAGCATCGTCTGCCGCTCCAAGACGCGGTTCAAATGCTCGAGCGCGGCGTTTTGGGCGATGACGCGGTCCGCGAGCCATCCGAAAACCAGGCCGAAGGCGGCGAAGACCGCCGGCGTGGCGGCGACCATGTAGACGTAGAAGAAGGGTTGGGCGGCCGCCTCCGAACGCATCCACTCCAGGCCGAAATGCCCCGCGAGAATTCCGCGCAGGATGAGGCTCCCCAAGGGGGCCCCGAAACCGAGGACGATGCCCAGAAAGAGGCCGAGGACTTTGTAGGACCGGAAAAGTTTCATGCGACAAAACCATCTTAAAGCCGAAAGGTTCCGTTTTTCAATGTTGACAATGAGATCTTGATAAATCGTAATTATACGATATAAAAAATCCAAGATGCCGTCCAAAAAGGAAGATTGCTGCCCTCCCTCCGAGACCGAACCTTCGTCCATGCCGGACGAGGATGTAGAGGAGCTCGCTGCATTAGCAAAGGCCGTGGGGCACCCGATTCGCATTAAAATATTAAATTTATTAGATAAAAATGACAATTGCATCTGCGGGGAGATCGTCGACGAGCTGCCGCTCGCGCAATCCACCATCTCCCAGCACTTGAAGGTGCTGAAAGAGGCGGGTCTCGTGCGGGGAGAGATTGCAGGTCCGTCGGTCTGTTATTGTATCGATAAAAAACGATTAAAGAGGCTCAAGGTCCTGGTCGCCGGCCTGTAACGGCGTCTCTCAAGCGCGTATGAAGCCCATCTCCTTGTTCAAGAGGTCCGTAGCCGAGGCGGTGGGCGTCTTCGCACTTGTTTTTGCAGGGTGCGGAGCCGTGATGGTCTCCGAGCGGTTTCCCGGCCAGGTTCCCGCCTCGGCCGTTCCGGTGGTCTTCGGGCTGGTCGTCGCCGCCATGATCTATGCGGTCGGCCATATCTCCGGTGCCCATTTCAACCCGGCGGTGACGCTGGGCTTCGCGATCGGCCGGCATTTCCCGCCGCGCGAGGTCTTCGCGTATTGGTTCGCGCAATGCGCGGGCGGCTTCGCCGCCGTTTTTCTTCTCAAAGCCCTTTTGCCGCCGGGTCGCGCTTTCGGCGCCACCGTTCCCGCCGTCGCGCCGCTTCAGGCGGTCGCGTGGGAGGCTGTCCTCACCTTTTTCCTGATGTTCGTGATCATCGCCGTCGCCACCGACACGCGGGCGGAAGGGACGATGGCGGGTGCGGCCATCGGAGCGACCGTCCTGCTGGCCGCCTTCGTCGGCGGGCCCGTGACCGGGGCCTCGTTGAACCCCGCGCGTTCGTTGGCCCCCGCCGTTGCGCAGGGGCGGTTGGATGTTTTTTGGATTTATGTCGTTGGACCGTTTCTCGGCGCCGCCTTGGCGGCGGTTCTTTATGGATGCCTGCGGGAGGAAGAATCATGACCAAACCGAATATCTTGGTGCTTTGCACCGGCAACTCAGCCCGGAGCCAAATGGCCGAAGGCCTCTTGAGACGGGCCGCCGGCGACCGGTTCGACGTGTTCAGCGCGGGTCTGGAACCGAAAGGGGTCCATCCGATGGCCATCCGGGTCATGGCGGAGATCGGGATCGATATTGGCGGCCATAAGTCGAAGGGCGTGGAGGAGTTTTTGGGAAAGAAGACGTTTCGCCACGTCATCAGCGTTTGTGATCACGCCAGCCGGTCTTGTCCCAGGCTTTTTCCGGGCGTCTCGAATATGTTGCACTGGTCGATCGAGGATCCGGCGGCGTTTCAGGGCAATGACGACGACAGGCTGGAAAAATTCCGCGAGGTTCGGGATCAGATCGTGGAGAAGATCAAGGCTTGGGTGCCGACGGTAAAGGAAAAACGATCAAGCGTCTAGGATCGCCCGGACATCCACTCCCGCCGGCAACGTCCCGAACGCCCGTCCCCAATCGCCTTCCAACCGGCTCCGCAGGAACGCATCCGCGACAGCCGGCCGTCCATGACGGACCAGCAGCGAGGCCTGCAGCGACAACGCCAATTTTTCCACGATCCTCCGCGCGAGCCCCTCGCCGTCCACGGTTTTTAAGGCCTGAAGATCGGCCAACAGGGCGTCGACGTGCCGGTTGAGCCGCGGCTCGTCGGCCAGGCGGATCTCTTTCAAGACCGCCTCCAGCGATTCCGGCTCCTTCATCGCGGCGCGCAGGACGTCCAGACAGATCACATTGCCGGAGCCCTCCCAGATCGAATTGAGAGGGGCCTCGCGGTAGAGGCGGGGCATCAGCGATTCCTCGACGAAGCCGTTGCCGCCGAGACATTCGAGGGCCTCGGCCACGTGCATGGGCGTGCGCTTGCAAATCCAGTATTTGGAAATCGCCGTCGCGAGGCGCCGGAAGGAACCCTCTTCCTGACTTCGGTCGTAGGCGCGGGCGAGCCGCATCGTCAGAAGCGTCGCCGCTTCGGATTCCAGGCAGAGGTCGGCGAGCACGTTTCTCATGAGGGGCTGGTCGACCAGTTTTCGGCCGAAGGCCGAGCGGTGCCGGTCGTGATGCAGGGCCTGCGCGAAGGCCTGGCGCATGAGGGCCGAGGAGCCGATCACGCAGTCCAGGCGCGTGTGGTTGACCATCTCGATGATGGTCGGCACGCCCCGGCCTTCCTCGCTCACCAGCCAGGCGAAGGAGTTTTCCAATTCGATCTCGCTGGAGGCGTTGGAGCGGTTGCCCAGCTTGTCCTTCAACCTCTGGATGCGGAAGACGTTGCGCGTGCCGTCCGGTTTCCAGCGGGGGAGGAGGAAGCAGGACAGACCGCCGGGGGCCTGGGCCAAAATCAGGAAGGCGTCGTTCATGGGGGCGGAGCAGAACCACTTGTGCCCCGTGATCGCGTACTCGCCGCCCGGTCCGCCTTTTCCGACGGGAACGGCCTGGGTCGTGTTGGCGCGCACGTCCGAGCCGCCCTGTTTTTCCGTCATGCCCATGCCGAGCAGGAGGCCCTTTTTCTGCTTCGGGGGCGCCATGCGCGGGTCGTAGACGCTGGAGACGATCTGCGGCTCCCAATCGGCGGAAAGGTCCGGTTGCCGGCGCAGGGCGGGGATGACCGAATAGGTCATCGAGATCGGACAGAGGTGGCCGAACTCGATCTGGCTCATCAAAAACATCTTCGCCGCGCGCGCCACGTGCGCCCCGGGTTTGGCTTCCTTCCAAGGAGCGGCGTGAAGGCCGTTCTCCACGGAGACCTTCATCAAGGCGTACCAGGAGGGATGGAAGTCGACTTCGTCGATCCGGTTTCCGAAGCGGTCGTGGGTCTTCAAGACGGGAGGGTTTTCGTTGGCCTCGAAACCCAGGCGGATGATTTCCGGCCTCCCCAAAAGCTCGCCGAATCGGGAAAGGTCGTCGGCGGCCCAAGAGGCGCCTTCGCGGGCGACGGCCTCCCGGAGGGCGGCGTCCGTCTGAAACAGGTTGATGTTTTCGAGCGGCGGGGGCTGGTTCAAGACCTCGTGCGTAGCCATGCGGCGTCTCCCTCTGCGATAGGGATCGCTTAAGACGAATCCTCAGGGGAGTCCAGAGGGATGCCAAACGACCCGGTCCGGTCGCGAGCCGTAGAGCAAAGGCCAATAACCCATAATGGGCAGGGACAGATAGGTGACGGCGGAATGCGTCAGGAACAGGGTGAAATCGATGTCCGGCATTTCCCTCTTGATGGCGAAAGCGTGCGCGGCGCCGACGATGGCCACCTCGGGCTCTTCCTCCCGAAGCGTTTCCAAAAGGCCCTCGTTTCGTTTCGCGATAT
>DASUFF010000060.1:0-19619 GCA_036274695.1 bacterium
GTGCGGATGACCTCTTCCTTCGGGGCCTCCACATGCTCTTCCGGCGGATGGCGGTAGGCCAAGCTTACGAAGGCGCGGTAGTCCGGGGCGCCGATACCATCCAGGAGACCTGTACCGCCGCCGACCGTCACGGCCAGGCGCTTGGCCTGGGTCGGCAGGATGCGAACCGCGCCATTGATCTCTAAGTTACGGAAATTATTCTCGAAAAGGTGATTAAAGGGCGTCCAACCGTTCATGTCGGCGATCAACTGAACGCTGGGGGCCACCGCGTAGTTCGCGGCAACGCTATAAAGGAGTTGGTCGTCCACTCCGTTTCCGGCGGCGAGCGCCACGCCGCTGCGGATCTGGCCGCCCACGTTCAAGGCCACCGAGAATTTGTCGGCGATGCGCTTGCTGTCCAGGACCAGCACGCCGCCGCCGGTGACCTTGCCGTTGCCGGTGAAATGCGTGTCGCTGCCCGTGGGGAAGGTGACGAAGGGAACGATGGCGAGGCCGACGGGATGATCGTCATTATTAAGGATGCGGCCCTTCAGGTCGAACCGGATGTCGCCCATGCGCGCGCCGTTGTCGGAGACGTTGGTGATGGGGGCGTTGAAATGCTGGATGGGAGCGGCTTCCACCAAGAGGCCGGCGTTCAACCAATTCAAGAGGCCCAAGGCCGCGGTGCCGTGGAGGACGACTTCCTCGTTGACGACGTCGTTGATCTTCGTGCCGGTCGCCGTGGCCGCGATGACGGAGTCGTTGTTGAACTCGCCCCAGAGGCCCAAGGCGTAACCCCACTGTCCCAAGGTCTGGGACTGTTGGGTCGTCAGGTAGAAACCCGAGTCCGTGGTCGGCTTGAAGCTGATGCTGTCGAAACTGGCCGCCGCCCGCGCCGCGGACGGAGCGAACGCCGCCAAGGCGACGACGGCGCCCATCAGACTCAGTTTTCTTCGGGGTTTGGTGAAAAAGAACATAGAAGGAGCCTCCTCTGGAGTTAGAAAGGATGCGCGATCATAGGAATAGGATCGCAATGTGTCAATTTTTATGAATGACGCCTTCTATTCTCTTTGATCCCGGAGAAGCCCGATCAGGTTCACGGCGCCGATGTAATAAACGACGGCAAAACCGACGAGAAAGGCGCCCAGCTTAAGACTTAAGGCCTCCGCCGCCTCCATCATCCCGTAAGGACGTCCGCCCACCCGCTGAACCAGGAATAAAACGGCGAGGCCCCACACGGCGAAGCCGACCGTCCGCAAGCGGGCGGCGGCGCGGGCCTTTTCTTCGGAAAAGACTTTCCGAAAGGCGTCCGGAGCGGGCTTGGCCAGGCTGCGGAGGCCCCAGGCCCAGCAACCCAACCCCATGCTCGCGGCGAGAACGAACACGAGCCAGGTCGGGCCCTCCCGATAAATGGGCTCTTGCCCTTCCACCGCGACCCCGCCGCGCGGATCGAGGAAGACGCGGTCGGCCGTCAGAAACCCCCGGCTTCGGCTCAAAGAGACGGCGGCCGTGTCGCCGTCGCGCGCCAGGAGAAAATTTTTCAAAAACTCGTTATTTTTCCCTTCGATCTTCACGATACCCGTCCGCTTCCCGCCGGCGGCGGAATACTCCAGATCGAACCGGCAGAAATCCGCCATCGGGCGTCGGATGCGCCCGCGAACGAAACTGCCTCCGAGCTCGTTGAGAAGGGCCGCCAGGGTCGCCGTTTCGCCGGGCTCTTTCCGGAGGGAGGCGCAGGCCTCGAAACCGAGCGGCAGGAGTGAGAGAGTGTCATACCCCGCCAAAAGCAGGCCCCGATCGCTCACATCCAGAGGCGAAACATACGAGAGGCCGTCCACGAGACCCTGATAGGCCCAGGCCCCCTCTTTCCGCAAAAAATATCCCAGGCCCTGGCGGGCGCCGTCGCTCACCTGGATGAAGGCCCTGTCCCCCCGGATCAGCACCCGGTTCCGGTCGGAGGTGTCGTACCAGTAGCGGACGGCCGGTTTGCCCTCCGCGTCCTTCGGCAACGGATCCACCAATTGCTGGAGCCCGTCGTCGAAGAAATAGATCCGGTCGCCGGCCCCGACATAAAGGGAGCCGGCGACTCTCAGGTGGGGCGAATAGGTGGAATCCGGAAAGATCGCCGATAGAGAGGCCACCTCGACGACCCGCCTTTTGTCCGCATCGAACCGGTAGAGGGCCTTGGCCCCGAGGAGGAGAAAAGACGCGCCGGATTCCGCGGTCGTCCGGATTTCATCCTCTCCCCAAGCCGCCGGGGTCGTCGTCCACACCCCTGAACGCAGCGAATAGAGGTGGAGGCTTTGATCCTGCGGCGCTTCCGATCCACAGCCGCCTTCAGCGTGGCACAGGGAAACGAACACCAGGAGATCGTCGCCGATCCGGCAAAAACTCGTCTCGAGGTTGGCCCCTTCCTTCTCCGGAAGGGTCAGGGCGCCCAGCTTCTCCCACTCTTCCTTCGCCCGGTTCCACCGGAAGATCTCGCGGGTGCCCGCCTTCGCGACCAAGGCGAAGACCTCCCCACCCGCGGCATCGAGACCGACCCGTCCGTCCGCCGGCAGACGCGGGGCCACCTTTTTCCAGGGCGCGTCCCCGGAGATTTTTTGGAAGAGGCCCTGTCCCTCGTCATAAACGAAGAGGGAGCCGCCGTCCGCATCGAGATGAGCCCCCCCGCCCGTCGGAAGTCCCGGAGAAGCATCGACGCTGCCGTCCTCGAGATTCATCTCCACGACGGGAAAAGACGCGTCGGTGCCGTCGACGAAAAAGGCCCCGTCCCCCAGGCGAAAAAGCCCCTCGCTTCCGGACCTCGGACCGTTTTTCTTGACGCTCCAGAGAAAGTCGATCTCGGGACCGATCGGCGGACCCGATTCAAAGCTGAACAAGAAGATGACGAGGGAATACAAAGCCACCTGCCCCGCGATGATCGCAAAAACGATGAACGCGATCTTCAAACCGCTGGCGGGCTTGCGGGGGCTGCTGGCGGGGGTTGCCACGTTAGGCGGTTTTCTTTTTGAGCCTGGATAAGATGAACAGGTTGAAGAAGTGCATGGCGCCCAAGACCAAGAGGTTCACGCCGATCTTGACGCTCAAGCCTTCGATGAGGCTCATCGGCTCCGTGGGCGGCGCGTCGGTCTTGAGCCTTAAAGAAACGTAGCCGAAGTTGATGAGGTAGAAGCCGACGATCAGCAGGTGGTTCACCGAGTCGGCGAGCTTCTCGTTCCCCCCGAAGGAATCCAGGAGAAACACGCGCCCGTTCTTGTAGAGCGTCCTGCCGACCCAGACCGTCATCGCGATGCTGATGGCCAGATAGAGGAGGTAGTTCAGAACGCCGTAATTCATGGGGTCTCCTTTGTCGCATTAGCGAATGAGCGAGCAGCCGCCGGAATCCTCCGAGCCGGAGGTCCCGCCCGTCGTCTCCCCGCCCGTCGATGCGCCGGTGGTCTCGCCGCCGGTGGTTCCCGCCCCGAACTCGGGGGCCTCGAAGGCGCCCAGGTCGCACACCGCCTCGCCGTCGCCGTTTCCGTCGATCGGACGGGCCGCGCCGCGCTCGTCGGCGGCCGGGCAACCGGCGTTCGCCGCGGCGTCCAGGGCCGGGCTCGAGGACTGCAAGGCGACGGTCTTGAGGACGGCCGGCGCGTCGGGATCGCCGACGGCGGGCCCTTCGTTTTCCGCCAAGCCGGCGACGTCGAAAAGGGGATCGACCTCCGAAGGCTCCGTCTCCCGGCTGACGATGCCGCATCCGTCCAAGCTCTGGACGATGTTCGCCGAGGTTAGGTTGAGCAGGTTTCCGGCGACGACGTCGTTGAAGCAGTCCGGCGACTCCGCTCCCGCGCTGGCGTCGACGTTGCCGGCGACGATGCTGTCGGCGACGTTGATCAGGCTGGTGGTGGTCAGCCCGTTGAAGAAGCCGCCTCCGTCGCCGCCCGCACCCAGACCGCCCGAGTTGGCGTCCGCGACGTTGAAGGCCAGCGTGGAGTTGGAGACATACACCAGAGCGCCTTCCGTCAGAATGCCGCCGCCGGAGCCGTCGGCCCGGTTGCCGGCCACGGTGGAGTTGGTGAGGGTCAGGATGCCGTCGGCCGCGACGACGATGCCGCCGCCCCCGGCGTCCTGGGCTCCGTCGTTCCCCGTCGCGCTGTTTTCTGAAAACGTGCTGTCTAAGATCGTCCCGACGCCGCTGAAAGCCCCGCCGCCGCCGAAGCCGTTCACGGCCGCGTTCTTCTCGACCAGGGTCGAAACGATCGAGTAGCCTCCGACGATGAGCAACCCGCCGGCGCCGGTCTGCGTCTGGCTGTTGGAGACGTTGTCGTGGACCCAGGACCGAGTGAGGGAGACGCTTCCGATCACGACGAGACCGCCGCCCGAGCCGTCGTTGGTGTTGTCGCTGTCGGCCAAGTTGTTGGAGATGGTCGTGCGATCGATGGTGTAGGCGACCGGATTCGAGGCCAAGACCCCGCCGCAAAGGCCGCCGCCGTTTTCGGCGGCCCGGTTGCCGTCGACGGTGCTGTCGACGAGGGTGACATGGCCGAACAAGGGCGGATTTTGCGTCTCGAGGGCGATGCCGCCGCAATTGGCGCCGGCCTCGTTGTCTCTGATCTCCGTGTTGGAGATCACGACGTCCGCGTCGACGAACGCCGCTCCTCCGGCTTCCGTCTGGGCCGTGTTCCGGCTGATCTCGGAATCCGCAATGACAGCGGAGGCCTGCACCGCTCCCAATCCGCCGCACGTACCGGTGGCGTCGTTGTCGACGATGTGGCTGTTGGAGAGGCTTAAGGCGCCCGCCTGCATGATCACGGTGCAGATGTCCGCGTGATTCCCGGAAAAGGTCGAGTCGTTGATGGAGAGGCTCACGCCGGCGGCGTCGGAAAAGATGGCCGAGCCGGCGCCGCTGCCGCCGTCGAGGGCTTCGTTGTCCTGGAACGTGCAGCGATCCACGATGACCTGGTTGGCGGCCCCCGACGTGACCACGATGCCCCCGCCGCTCGACGATTTGTTGCCGAGGAACGAGGTGTCGGAGACGTGCAGACCGCCCGCCCCCACGACGCCGATCGCCCCCGTTCCGCCGTTCTGGAGCGTCACGCCCTCCAAGGTCAGGAAAGCCCCGGTCGTACCCGTATCGACGGCGAAAACGCCCTCGGCGGTGGCCGGCCCGTTGGCGTCGATGACGGTCAAGCCGGCCCCGGCCCCGCGGATGGTGATGCTCTTGTCCACCAGGATGTAGCCGGGCCCGCCGCCGTCGAAGACGTAGGTCCCCTCGGGAATCTCGACGGTATCGCAGTCCTGGGCGGACGATTCGACGAGGAAGCGAAGGCTCTCCGGAGATCCGTCGTCGGCCGTGGTACCGACCGTGAAGGTCTGGGGCGACGCGCAATCGGCCCAAGCGTCCGATGCGAAAGCGCCCGCGGCCAAAACAAGGGCGGCGATGAGAGAACGAGGCAACAGCGAGGTTTTTTGAGTCATGAGTATCTCCGTACCCCCCTATTTGCCTGTGCCGACGGCGAAGTGGAACTAAAAAAACAAAAAAGCGAAAAAGCGAATTCAATTGTATCGATCGGCCGCTAACGGACCAGCGAGCAACCGCCCGAATCTCCGGAATCGCCCGACGTCCCGGCGGTTCCGCCCGTGGCGCCGGCCGTGCCCGAAGTCCCTCCGGCGGTCGCCGTGCCGGACGTCGTCCCGCCCGCCGGCAACGTGCAGTCGTTTTTACACTCGTCCGTGTCGTCGGTGTTGCCGTCGTCGCAGGCTTCTCCGGTTTGCGGGATGCCGTCGCCGCAGGAGGGAACCACCTCGTTGACGCAGGCAGCGGAACAGCCGTCGCCGTTAGCCAGGTTCCCGTCGTCGCATTGCTCGCCGACCTCGATCGCGCCGTTGCCGCACACAGGGGCGCTGCCGTCGCCGATCTTGACCACGAAGGTGTCCAGGCTGCCGTTAAAAGTGAGATCGGGACCGCCCGCCACGGGAAAGTTGGACTGGGTCGAACCGGTGTCCCCCGCCAAATAAGCGTTCCCGTCCGCGTCGATGGCGATGCAGATGGGATGGACGTCGACGCCGCTGTCGCCGATGACGCCGACGTCGAAGCCGGAGCCCCCGATGAATCCGGAGTAAATGAGAGAAGTCCCGTCGGCGGAGAGTTTCGTCACGAAGCCGTCCGCGCTGCCGTTGGCCGTGAGATCCGGGCCGTCGACGACGGGAAAGTCGGCCTCGGTCGAATGAGTGCCTCCCGCGATGTAGGCGTTCCCGTCCGCGTCGATGGCGATGCCGTCGCCGGAGTCTTCGCCGGACCCGCCGAGATACGTGCCGTACTCGAAGGAGCTCCCGTCGGCGGCGACCTTCACGACGAAGGCGTCCCTGCCGCCGTTCGCCGTCTCATCGAAGGCCCCGCTCGTCACGGGAAAAGGAGTGACGTCGTCTTCGGTCGAGGAGGTCACCCCGGTGATGTAGACGTTTTCGTCGGCGTCGACGGCGATGCCGTATCCGAAGTCGTCGTGAGTTCCGCCGATGTATCCGCAGTACTCAAAAGCGGTGCCGTCCGGCATGACCTTCGCCACGAAGGCGTCCGCGGCGCCGTTGTAGGTGCTGTCGGGGCCGCCGGTCGTGTTCAGGATGTCGCCGGCGATCCCTGTGACATAGGCGCTCCCGTCCGCGTCGACGGCGACGTCGTAGGCGTCGGCATCCCCCCCGATGTATCCGGCATAGACGAGGCCGGTCCCGTCCGCCGTCACCTTCGCGACGAAGGAGCAATAAAAAATGCCGTTGCACGAGATATCCGGACCGACCGTCGCGGGAAAACCCGAGGCGCCTCGGCCGACCACATAGGCGCTCCCGGCCGCATCAACCGCGATGGCATAACCGAGATCCGTCCCGGCCCCACCGATGTAACCGGCATAGAGGAGATCGGACCCGTCCGCGCTCAGCTTCGCCACAAAAACATCTTCGATGAAACTATTGGAACTGTTGAAGGTGAGGTCGGGGCCGACCGTCACGGGGAAGTTGGCCTCGTTCGATTGAGTATCCCCCGTCACATAGGCGTTCCCGTCCGCGTCGATGGCGATGTCGCGGCCGAGGCCGTCTCCGATAAAGGTGGCGTAGACGAGGGAGGCCCCGTCGGCGGCGACCTTCGCCACGTAGGCGTCGGCGTTGCCGCCGTTTCTCGTCGTATCGAAGGCGCCGGCCGTCACGGGAAAGGTCGAGTTGGACGACGTGGTGGCCCCGGTCACATAGGCATTCCCGTCCGCGTCGACAGCGATGCCGTGGCCTCGGTCGAAACCGTCCCCGCCGATGAACCCGGCGTAGAGGAAGACCTCCGGGTCGATGATCAGCTCTTTTCCGGAATCGTAGTCCCCCAAGTCGAACCCGACGACGTAGCGCCCGCGGTCCCGCTTCACCGCGAATTTCGCGGGGACGTCTTGGGCGACGCCGTCCTTCTCCTGATAGACGCGCAGGGCGCCTTCGGTGAAGTCGTTCCCGGGCGTCCGGATTTCCAACGCGCCCGCGGGATTCACGGCGACCTTCTCGGCCCCCGCGTAGGACAGACGGATCTTTTTCGGATCCGCTCCGGGCTTGACGACGAAGCGGTACTCCACCTTGCCCGCGTCGCCGCGATAGACGAGGTCGATTCCCTTCCACAGGTCGGCATATTGGAGGGACCGATAGGTCGTGATCCCCCTCTTCCATTCGGAGCGCGGGCCCTTGAAGTAGTTGATCTTCGTGGGGGCGACATCGAGACCCTGGGGCTTCACCCCCGCGGCGGCGCCGAGGAAGCCGACCTTCACGCTCCAACCGGTGCCGCGGCGGTCCGGGTCCGGAAGGGAGACGGTCAGGCCTTTGGAGTTGAAGTAGAGGGACTTGTCCTTGCCGGGGACGTAGTAGTCGACCTGGTCGTTCACCTGCCCCCCGTTCTCGATGAAGACGACCGGGACGTGAAGCCGGGACTCCGCCCAGAGCGACGTCGACGGGACCAAGAGAAGCGACGCGACGGTCCATAGGATGCATTTCATGAATTTCTCCCTCGCAAGGTTCCTATTTTTAAAACCGCTAAGATCAACGAATGCAGGACTTTCTATGCTTCTGACTTATGACCGGATGAGGGAGCAGCCGCCGCCGGAATTCTCGCCGGACGTTCCCGCGGTGGCCCCGCCCGTGGCGTCGCCCGAAGTGCCGCCGGCCTTTCCCCCCGTGGTCCCGCCCGACGCAGTGCCGCCGGTCGTGCCCGCGTCTTCGTCCTGGCAGGACGCGTCGCAGCCGTCGCCGTCCGCGAGGTTTCCGTCGTCGCACTCTTCGCCGGATTCCGTAAAACCGTTCCCGCAGCCGGGAACCGCCAAAAACTGGCCGTAGATCTCGAACTCGCCGACGACGAGCGGGGCTAAGTCTATGGTCCCTTCCCAACTCACGAGCCATCGTTTGGAACCTTCGCCGTAGGCTACGGCCGGATGGTCGCCGTACTGGGCCGTGTCGCCGTCCGGCCCCATGGCGCTGATGCGGAAGTCGTTCGTCCCCGTCTCCGCGCCGGTGGCGGCGGCGATCCGCTGCCCGAAGATCTCGCGCTCGTTCACGGCCAGGGGCGCATCGTCGGCCTGCCAGACCACCAAATACTCGCCGGCGTCGCGGTTGTAGGAAACCTTTGGAAAGACGGCCGCCGTCAGGGAGTCGCCGTCCGTTCCCGCATCGCTGATGCGGAAGTGGTTGGCGCCGATCGCAGTCCCCGTCGCGTCCAGTCGGCTTCCGAAGATCTCGTCCTCGTCGGCGGCCAGCCCCGGGGCGTCGTCGAAGCCGTACCAAACCAGGAGATATTCGTTCCGGTCGGGATTGTAGGCGAGGGAAGGGTCGAAGGTCCGGTAATCCGCGTCGCCGTCGGGACCGACGTGCGTGATGCGGAAATCGTTCGTCCCCAGCGCCGCGCCGGTCGCCGCGTCGATCCTTTGGCCGAAGATCTCCAACTCCTCGTCGACCAGTGGCGCGGTGTTGTCGTCCCCTTCCCAAACCACCAGATATTCGTCGGCGACCGCATTGTAGGCGACGTCCGCGACGATCGCCTTGTACGTCGTGCTGCCGTCCGGCCCCATGTCGCTGATGCGGAAGTCATTGGCGCCGACGATTCCGCCGGCCGCATTGAGGCGTTGTCCGAAGACTTCGTCTTCCCCGTCGACCAACGCGCCGGCGTCGGTGTCTCCGATCCAAACGACCACATATTGGTTCGCCGTCGGATTGTAGGCGATGGCGGGGTCATCCGCGTCGTAGGCGGCGTTGCCGTCGGGTCCCAAGTCGCTGATGCGGAAGTGATCGGAGCCCACGAGCGATCCGTCGGCGGCCACGCGCCGCCCGAAGATCTCGTCCTCGCCATCGATCAGCGTGCCCGTGTCGTCGTCGGCGGCCCAAACGACCATATATTCGTTGTCCGTGGAGTTATAGGCGACCGCCGGCCGGCGGGCCCGATAGGAGGTATTGCCGTCGGGTCCCATATGGGAGATCCGGAAATCGGCCCCGAGGGGGGCGCCGGTGGCGGCATCGACGGTCCGACCGAAGACCTCGAACTCGTTGTCCGCGGCCTCGCCGATCCAGATCACCAGATACTGGTCGTCGGCTGAGTTGTAAGCGATGTCGGACGACGTGGCGTCGAAATCCGCATCGCCGTCCGTTCCGGTATGGCTGATGCGGAAGCCGGCATCGCCGACGAGGGTCGCGGCCGGGGCCGCCTGCGCCGACAAGAACGCGGCGATCGCGAAACCTAAGGCTTTTCCGAGGTGCTTCATGGTCTCTCCCTATGCGTCCACACGAGTGGACACGTTTTTAGGGAGTTATCGCCGCCGGGACGAAGCGATTTCTCGGACGAAGGGAAGTTTGCGTTGACCTCAGTCAACGTTTTCTAGTCGCAGAATTCTCCGGGGCGCGCATAGACCCAGTGCGATTTCGCCGAGTAGGATCCGTCCTTATAAGCGGCCTCGAAATCGCATTCCGCCGTATCGCCGTCGATCGTCAGGTCCCAGTGCCCGGTGAGGAAACCGGGAGCGAACGAGCCGGAATTCGGGGAAAGGAGCGATTGAGTCGTCTTTTGATGGCCCCGGTCGACGACCTTGCAGGTCGCCGTGACGCCGTCCAGGTTCTCGCCCGTCCAGTCCATCGCGATCTGGATCCGATAGTGGCCCACGCAGGAGTAAAAATGCGGCCACAGGCCGTCGCCCGCGAAATTCGTGACCTGGAAGTTGAATGGGAAGCCGGAGCGCACGACCTCCGAGGCCGTCACCGTGCCGTCGAAGCGCGAGGCGGTGAAGGACCAGAACGTGCTCTTGAAATCCTTATAACCGGCCATGCGTCCCGAGGCATCTTCCTTCTTCTCGATCTTGCGGTAGGCGGGATGCAGAACCTGCTGGCCGTCCACCAGATACAGGCCGACGAAGGACACGCCTGCGGCCCAGGGGCAGTTGCCGGTTCGGGACGTGATGGTCCCGCTGCCGTCCATCGACGTGTAAGACTTCAGCGTATAGGGACGCGAGACTTCGTAGAAGAGACCGACCTCGCCGGTGGCGCCAGACGCCGGCTCGGTGCCGATGCGGTAGCTCGCCTCGGGCTTGCCCAATTCCAGAGTATAAATGCGGTTTGCGTTGTTGGTCTCGCCGATGCCGCCCACGAGGACAGCGAAGCTCCGCTCGTCGGACGTGATCGGACATTCGGCCTCGAAGGAACCGCCGCCCTGGCGGTCGATGCCGGTTCCGTTGGTCTTGTGGCAGCCGCTTCCCATGACGGACGGCTCCTGATCCGCGTTGGCATAGTCGAAGGAGATGGTGACGACGGGGCGGTCTTGATCGACCTTCACCTCCCTGTTGTCCACGGCGACCTCGGGGGCCGAGACGGTCCTGCACGTGACGCTCCACGCGTCGTTTTGGGCCTGCACCGCAAGGCAGACCGTCCCGACCTTCGCCAAGCTCCGCGTGTAGAAGGCACCGCTGGTCAGCGTTTCACCGTCCGCGTCTTGGGGAACGATCTTGCACCAGGGATTGCGGTCGTCGGAAGCGGCCTGATACCCCGATTTCAGGCATTCCTCGCCGTCCCCGCAGGGTACGCCGGTGAGGTAAGGGGCGTTCTGCTCGTAGATTGCGGAACCTTCGTTCAGCTTGCTGCCGTCGGCCTGCGTGGCGAGGTAGCGCGCCGAGGCGCCTTCCCCGATTTTGCCGCAGCGCTTGTCCTCGTCCTTGGTGGCATCGGAGGCCTCGCGGTTGAAGAGGTTGCCAGAGAGATAAACGTTTTTCGGATTTCCCAAAGCTTCGAACGAGACTTTATACGTGGAGAGCTTGGCGTTGGGTTCGTCTTTCTGGCTTTCGACGGTCAACGCGACTTCTTGCGAGAGGTCCGTCGCCTGAAGATCCATCTTCTTGGCGAATCCGAGTTTTTGAACGGCCGAGAAGGTGTGGTTCTGGGCGGAATCGCCGTCTCCGTCGGGAGTGACGGTCTCGTCACCGGCATCTTCGCTCGGAACGTCGTCGCCCGGCTTCGGCAAAACGGCGAACTTGCCCAAGTCCTTGGCTTCGCCGGCGCCGCATTGAACCGTGATGTCCTTCTGCCCGGAGATCGTGGGGGGAACGATGAACGAGAGGGTCCCCTCCTCCTGGGTGGAGAATGCGACGGGGATGTTTCCGAAAAAGAGGGTGCAGTCGTCCGCGATGTCTTCGTAGCGACACACCACCGTGGCCCCGACGGCGCCTTCCGCGGGCTGGCAGTCCAGCTGGGCTTCGTTCGTAGCACCGCCGCCGCAACCGGCCGCAAGCACCGCCACCAGAACCGCCGCAATGATTCCCGTCTTGGCCATAATCCCCCCTTGGATAAGCACCCGGGGGATTAGTCATGCAATGATGATACCAAACTATAATTGACTGATATTACAATAGATTTATTATTTATTGCTCATTTTGAACGACAGAATTGGTCTTTTTGTCGGAATTGATCAATCCGCTATGGGAAGATTTTTCGAGAATATCCGCCAAATAAACGGGCGTTATGCGGCCGATGATTTCTTCCAGCATTGATCTGCCGTCTCTTTTTCTAACAACGGAGGTCTTCTGATAGAGTTCATCGACGGCGGCGAAGATGTCCGCGCCGTAGATGCCTTCAAAGAGGGACGACATCATCGCCTCGGTGATCGGCTGTCCCGCGGAAGACCAAGCGAGAATATGGCAAAAAGACGCTCTTCTCTGGTCCGCCCCCGGTTGCCGGGACTGAATTCCTTGGACGAACAAGGCGACCATCAAGAGATTCAAGGAGGAATCATAGGTCGTCCGGCAAGAAATAGGTTTCGATTCGCGCTTCGCAACCAATTTATCCATGGCCAATCCGATCAACCCTCCTCCGAGGCCGGGGCGCAAAGTCTTTCCGCTACGGACGGCGGTAACGTCTGAAAACCCGTCTTGAAGAAAAGGAATGGTGATTCGCTGGGCGAGCTGAATGTCCGGTTTTCTTAATTCCCGGGCAGCGCTGGGAATACCCTGAGGCCTGTTCTCCGCTGGCGGTCCAATTTCCACACGAATCGCCTCCGCAAGACCCGAGATCAACGGTTCGAAAGCCCTTTCCGTTCCGAATCGAACGACAAAGGACTCAAGGGCGCTATGTCCCTGAATCAGGGAAGACCAGTCCGCCGGGTCCCGGAAAAAGCGGGCCATTGCGAGGCATTGGTGATCCCCCAGCGTCCGCGCAAACCGTGAGGAGACCTGGGCCACAAGACCGGGATTTGGCGCCGGGGAAGATTCCCTAAGCCACTGCGTCCAGGCCAACACGACTTGTTGGGAGGAAATATGTGGCATGAGTAGGGGCTGTAAGGACACGGATCGCCTGCTTAGCGGCCAAGCCGCGGCGGCGCAATCGAAAGGAAAACTCACGCGGTCTTATTTGTTCTCTGCGGTGATTTCTTAGGGCAGATTCGTCGCGCCCATGAGGTAGCGGTCGCACTCGCGCGCGGCCTCGCGGCCCTCGCGGATGGCCCAGACGATCAGGCTCTGGCCCCGGCGCATGTCGCCGGCGGCGAAGACGCCCTTCACGCTGGTGGCGTACTTGCCCTCTTCCGCCTTCGCGTTCGTGCGCGGGTCGCGCTCGACGTTCAATTGCGTGAGGACGGCGTCCTCGGGGCCCAGGAAACCCATGGCGAGGAGAACCAAGTCGGCCCTCCAGACCTTTTCCGTTCCCGGGATCTCGCGGAAGGGCGGGCCGCCGTTGGAGCCCGCCACCCACTCGATGTTGACGGTGTGCAGCTCCTTCACGTTCCCGTCCGCGTCGCCCACGAATTTCTTCGAGAGGACGGCGTAGGTGCGTGGATCGGCGCCGAATTTCGCCGCGGCCTCCTCCTGGCCGTAGTCCATCTTGTAGACCTTGGGCCACTGGGGCCAGGGATTGTCGGCCGCGCGCTCCAAAGGCGGCTTGGCTAAAATTTCCAACTGCACGAGACTCTTGCAGCCGTGGCGCATGGACGTTCCGACGCAGTCCGTGCCCGTGTCGCCGCCGCCGATGACGATGACGTTCTTGCCCTGGGCCGAGAGGAACTTGCCGTCCTTGTGCTTGCTGTCCAGGAGGCTCTTCGTGTTCAGCGTCAAAAACTCCATCGCGAAATGAATGCCCTTTAAATTGCGGCCTTCGATCGGCAGATCGCGCGGCTTGGTGGCCCCGCCGCACAAGACCACCGCATCGAAATCCTTCTGAAGCTGGGCGGCCGGGATGTCGGTGCCGATGGCGGTGTTAGTGACGAATTTCACGCCTTCCTTGGCCAGGAGATCGATCCGGCGCTGGACGACTTCCTTCTTATCCAGCTTCATGTTCGGGATGCCGTACATGAGCAACCCGCCGATGCGGTCGGCGCGCTCGTAGACGGTCACGAAGTGCCCCGCCTTGTTCAACTGAGCGGCGGCCGCGAGTCCCGCAGGGCCGGAACCGACCACCGCCACCTTCTTGCCGGTGCGCTTGGCGGGAGGTTCGGCTGTAATCCAGCCTTCTTCGAACCCCTTATCGACGATGGAACACTCGATGTTCTTGATGGTCACCGCCGGCTCGCTGATGCCGAGCACGCACGAACCTTCGCAGGGCGCCGGACAGACGCGGCCGGTGAATTCCGGAAAATTGTTGGTCTTGTGTAAGCGTTCAAGGGCCTCGCGCCAGAGGCCGCGGTAGACGAGGTCGTTCCACTCGGGGATCAGATTATTCACCGGACAGCCCGAGGCCATGCCGGCAAGCAACGTGCCCGTGTGGCAGAACGGCACGCCGCAATCCATGCAGCGCGCTCCCTGCTGCTTGAGCCGCGATTCGTCCATGTGAAGATGGAACTCGTCCCAGTCCTTCACGCGGTCGACGGGGCTGCGGTCGGAGGGGAGTTCGCGTTTATACTCGATGAATCCTGTCGGTTTTCCCATATTTGTTCCTCGTCACCGCCCCCAACCCCCTCCTTAATAAGGAGGGGGCTTCGGGGGAGGTTAATTCCCGCCCGCCCGCGCCAAACTCTGCGCGTTCTCCTTGAACGCCGCCATGATGGCCTCATCGCCGCTCATGCCGGCCTTCGTCACCCGGTCCATCGCCTCCAAGACGCGCTTGTAGTCGCGCGGCATGACCTTGACCAGCTTCGGCAAAAAGTCCTTCCAGGCCGAGAGGATCTTCCATGCCTTCTGGCTGCGCGTGTAGTCGGAGTGTTTTTTGATCATCGACTTGACCTCTTCGGCCTCGTCGCCGGCGAGCGGCTCCAAATCCACCATCTCTTTGTTGCAGTGGTTGGCGAAGTCGCCCTTCTCGTCCAGGACGTAGGCGATGCCTCCCGACATGCCGGCGGCGAAGTTGCGCCCGGTCGAGCCCAGCACGACCACGCGCCCGCCCGTCATGTATTCGCAGCCGTGGTCGCCCACGGATTCCACCACCGCGCGCACGCCGCTGTTGCGCACGCAGAAGCGTTCGCCCGCCATGCCGTGGATGTAGGCCTCGCCGCCGGTGGCGCCGTAGAATGCCACGTTGCCGATGATGATGTTTTCTTCCGGGATGAACGTGGATCCCGCCGGAGGGGTCACCACGATCTTGCCGCCGGAGAGTCCCTTGCCCAGGTAGTCGTTGGCGTCCCCTTCCAAAACCAGCGTCATCCCCTTGGGGACGAAGGCGCCGAAGCTCTGCCCGGCCGATCCCTGGAACTTCAGTTGGATCGTGTCCTCCGGAAGCCCGTTCGCCCCGTGCTTGCGCGTCAATTCGCTCCCCGTGATCGTACCGACGACGCGGTTGACGTTGCGGATGGGCAGCGTCGCCCGGATCTTTTGGCCCTTTTCGATGGCGGGCTTGCAGAGTTTCAGGAGCGTCGTCGTGTCGAGGGCGTCTTGGATGCCGTGGTCCTGCGGGATCTGCTGGTAGAGGCCGACGTCCTTGTCGACCTTCGGCCGATGGAGGATATTGGTCAGGTCCAGCCCCTTCGCCTTCCAATGGGCGACGGCCTTCTTGGGCTCGATCAGATCGGTGCGTCCGATCAGCTCGTTCACCGTCCGGACGCCCAGCTTGGCCATAATCTCCCGCATCTCCTGCGCGATGAAGCGCATGAAGTTGACGACGTGGGCCGGGTCGCCCGTGAACTTTTTTCTCAACTCCGGATTCTGCGTGGCCACGCCCACGGGACAGGTGTCCAGGTGACAGACGCGCATCATAATACAGCCCATGACGACCAGCGGCGCGGTGGCGAAGCCGAATTCCTCGGCGCCCAACAGGGCGGCGACGACGACGTCGCGGCCGGTCTTCAACTGCCCGTCGGTCTCGACGACGATGCGGCTCCTCAAATTGTTCAACACCAGCGTCTGGTGCGTCTCCGCCAGGCCCAATTCCCACGGCAGGCCCGCGTGCTTGATCGAGGTTTGGGGAGAAGCGCCGGTGCCGCCGTCGTAGCCGGAGATGAGGACGACGTCCGCGTGCGCCTTGGCCACGCCCGCCGCGATCGTGCCGACGCCGACCTCCGCGACGAGCTTCACGTTGATGCGCGCCTGCGTGTTCGCGTTCTTCAGGTCGTGAATCAGCTCGGCTAAGTCTTCGATCGAATAGATGTCGTGATGCGGCGGCGGCGAAATGAGTCCCACGCCCGGCGTCGAGAGACGCACCTTGGCGATCCAGGGATAGACCTTCGTGCCCGGCAACTGGCCGCCTTCTCCGGGTTTGGCGCCCTGGGCCATCTTGATCTGGATTTCCTGGGCTTTCACCAAATACTGGCTCGTCACGCCGAAACGGCCCGAGGCCACCTGTTTGATGGCGCTGTTTTTCGAATCGCCCGTCTCGTTGGTCCAGACGTAGCGCTCGGGGTCCTCGCCGCCCTCGCCGGTGTTCGACTTGCCGCCGATCCGGTTCATGGCGATGGCCAGCCCCTCGTGCGCCTCCTTGCTGATCGACCCGTAACTCATCGCGCCCGTCTTGAAGCGCTTGCAGATGGCGTCGACCGACTCGACTTCGTCGAGGGGGATCGGAGTCTTCGCCCATTGGAGATCCAAAAGGCCGCGAAGCGTCGCCAGTTTCTCCGATTGGTCGTCGACCAGCTTCGAATACTCCTGGAAGGTCTTGAAGTTGTTCGTCCGGCAGGCGAGCTGCAGCTTGTGCACCGTCTGCGGATTGAAGAGGTGGAACTCGCCGTCCTTCCGCCACTGGTACTGGCCGCCCGGATCCAGGGTATGCGTGTCCTTCGAAAGCTCCCGATAGGCGCTTTGGTGGCGCATCGCCGCTTCCTTGGCGATGACGTCGATGCCAACCCCCGCGATCCGTGAGGCCGTCCCCGTGAAATACTTGTCGATGACGGAGGAGTTCAAGCCGACCGCCTCGAAGATCTGCGCGCCGCGGTAGCTCTGGATGGTGGAGATGCCCATCTTCGAGAGCACCTTCACGACGCCCTTCATCGAGGCCTTAAGATACTTCTTCACCGCCTCCTTGTGGTCGATGTCGGTCAGGATGCCCTGGCGGATCATGTCGTCGATGGTCTCGAAGGCCAGGTACGGATTCACCGCGCCCGCGCCGTAGCCGACCAGGAGGGCGAAGTGATGCACCTCGCGCGGCTCTCCGGATTCGACGATCAGCCCCACGCGCGTGCGCTTGCCTTCCCGGATCAGGTGGTGGTGCAGGCCGGCGGTGGCGAGCAGGGCCGGAATCGGGGCCTTGGCAGCGTCGATGCCCCGGTCGGAAAGGATGATGATCTTGGCACCTTCGTCGATGGCCCTATCCGCTTCCTGATAGATGCGCTCCATCGCCTTCTCGAGTCCGGCGCCGTCCTCGGCGGGATCGAACAGCATCGGGATCGTCACCGTCTTCTCAAAGCCGGGGCGGTTGACGTGGCGGAGCTTGCCCAACTCTTCGTTGGAGATGACGGGGGACTTCAGCTTGATCTGACGGCAGCTCAAGGGCGTGGGCTTCACCAAATTGCCCTCGGGCCCGATCGTCGTCTCGGTGGCCGTCACCAGCTCCTCGCGGATCGCGTCGATGGGCGGGTTGGTGACCTGGGCGAAGAGCTGTTTAAAGTAAAAGTACAGGTTCTGGGGCTTTTCCGAGAGGACGGCCAACGGGGTGTCGTTGCCCATCGAGCCGATGGCCTCGATGCCGGCCTTGGCCATCGGCGCCATGACGATCCTCAAATCCTCGAAGGTGTAGCCGAAGGCGCGCTGCCGCTGGAGCACGGTCTCGTGATCCGGCTCGGGGAGGTGCGGGGCGTCGGGCAACTGTTCGAGCGAGACCAAGTTCTCCTTCAGCCAAACGTCGTACGGGTGCTCCTTGGCGATCTTGCCCTTGATCTCATCGTCTCCGACGATCCGGCCTTCCTCCATGTTGATCAAAAACATGCGGCCCGGCTGCAGGCGCCCCTTTTGAAGGACACGTTCGGGGGCGATGTCCAGGACGCCGACCTCGGAGGCCATCACCACCAGGTCGTCCTTGGTGACGTAGTAACGGGACGGACGAAGTCCGTTCCGGTCCAGGCACGCGCCCATCTGCGTGCCGTCGGTGAAGGCGATCGAGGCCGGGCCGTCCCACGGCTCCATCAGGCAGCTGTGGTATTCGTAAAAGGCCTTCTTCTCCGGGCTCATGCTCTCGTGGTTGGACCAGGGCTCCGGGATCATCATCATCATGGCGTGCGGAAGCGAGCGGCCCGCCAATACGAGAAATTCGAGGGCATTATCGAACATCGCCGAGTCCGAGCCGTCCTCGTTGACGATGGGGAAGACCTTTTTCAGGTCGTTGCCGAAGAGGTCGCTCTCCAGCATCGCCTGCCGCGTGTGCATCCAGTTCACGTTCCCGCGGAGCGTATTGATTTCGCCGTTGTGCGCGATGTAGCGGTACGGGTGCGCGCGCTCCCAGCTCGGGAACGTGTTGGTGGAGAAGCGCGAATGCGCGAGCGCCAGAGCCGTCTCCATCGTCGGGTCGCTCAACTCCGGAAAGAAGAGCTCCACCTGCTCGGTGTTCAGCATGCCCTTATAAATGATGGTCCGGGCCGAGAGGCTGGAGACGTAGAAGGAGGCGCCGCCGTTCATCCCGTAACGGATGGCGTTCTCCGCCCGCTTTCGGATGACGTAGAGCTTCCGCTCGAAGTCGAGCGCATCTTTGAATTTGGACTTCGCGGCGATGAAGATCTGGCGGACCGTCGGCTCGGAAAATTTCGCCGTGTCGCCCAGGGAATCGTTGACCGTCGGCACCGTCCTCCAGCCGATCACTTCCTGCCCTTCCGCCTTCACGATCTCCTCGAACTTGGCCTCGCACCGCTTCCGTTCCTTCTCGCCGCGAGGCAGGAAGACCATGCCGACGCCGTACGTGCCCGACGCGGGCAAGGCGAACCCGAACTTCTTCGCCTCCTTCTCCAAAAAGGCGTGCGGGACCTGGATCAAAATGCCCGCGCCGTCTCCGGTGTTCACCTCGCAGCCGCAGGCCCCGCGGTGGCGGAGATTCATCAGGACGTCCAAGCCTTGACGGACGATCTCGTGGGACTTTTTGCCCTTCAAATGGGCGACGAAGCCGACGCCGCAGGCGTCGTGTTCGTAACGGGGATCATAGAGCCCCTGCTTCCCGGGTGCGGTGAGTGTCTTCATGCGAGCGACCCCTCTTCTTTCTTCTCTTTCTTGAGCAGATCCAAAAACAAGGCGGCGTTCTTGTGCAGTTTCTTCCCACGGCGGTGGATGAAGCCCAGCGGGCGCTTGAATCCGTTCGGGCTGAAGGCGATGGCGGCCAGAGTCCCGGTCTTCACCTCGCGCTCGAACGTGGGCCGGGGCAAAAGCGAAATGCCGGAGCCCACCTCCACCGCGCTCTTGATGGCCTCGATGTTGTCGAACTCGAGGACGACCTTGATGTCGATGCCGTGCTTTTTCAAAAAACGGTCGATCTCCCGGCGGATGACCAGCTCGGGCTCGAAGGCCACGAATTTCTCCCCCTCGATCTCCTTCAGCTTCACCAAGGGCTGGCGGGAGAGCCGGTGATTCGGCGGACAGGCGAGCGCCATCTCCTCCGTGCACCAGGGCACGACGGTCAGATCGCGGCGCGTCTGAGGGAAGGAGACGATGCCGTAGTCGGCGTCGCCCGCCAGAACGGCGTCGTAGACTTTGTTCGGATGCAGGTAGTCGATCTCCACGCGCGTACCGGGATGCGCCTCGGTGAACCGCTTGACGTAGTCGTTCATGGGCCCCAGGCCGACC
>DASUFF010000061.1:0-42699 GCA_036274695.1 bacterium
CCATGCTGGTTCTCTATACGTCTCACAGTAGTAGATTTCATCAAAATTACCTAAATTGACTTCCTTTGCAGCCTGCTCAAAGGCTTTTGCAAAGTTATCACGGTTCATTAGTACAAAATCGTTGGAATCCAATAACAGGACGACTTTGTAGCCATCTCTTTTGTAGGAATTTAGTTGATCAGATTTCCTTTTTAAAGCGTTTACGATCACATTTTCTAATTCCCGGAAACGATTCTCTGGGGCTCGACGCATAACATAGCAGCCTGGGGCGCCTTCGTGGCGAGCGAGTTCGACTTCAAACGGTACCCCAGGAAAATTAAAGGTCCTGAAATCGTCGTCGGCCGGTAATTTCAGTATTTCTTGCAAGCAGTCACTCTTTAATTTTTCTGTGATGTCGGTCCAATCGCGTCCCGTTGGAATCGAACGGGAAGGGATACAAATTTCTACCCATGAATTGGACATCTTTTTTGAAATAAAATCTTCAAGAGGGACAATGACCTTTCTAAAAGATGCTGAATCTTTTCGTTGCGCTTCATAGCTATCAACTGTCGTATGTTCGAGGGCAACTTTTTTGCCTTGGATTCCTAGAATAGCATCGCATCCACCTACACCCTTATTTTGCTTGTCAGGCCTGGAAGAGATCTCGACTCTTTCACCTGTAATTTTTGATAATCGGTCACAAAATTCTTGAATTGTCTTATCTTCGCGATTCGGTTTCTTACTGTCTTCCATATTGACCTACCTCCTGTCCTAGGAGTGATGAGAAGACGAGGCTATCTCATGCATTGAGAGTCCCATTTTTAACGATTCCGGCAAGTTTCCTCATGGCCCGATCACATTCTTGAATTAGGCGGCGGAAGTGTTGCTTGAGGTCAGTAGTGGGGAGATCGATTTTACCTGCGTGGGAAACTAGCGAAGATCGGAGAGCCCAAAGCTCTGCCAGGGGTTTTGTGATCGTTTCGATGTCAACAGCCGGCACTCCCATTGTTTCCAAGATCTTTGCCAACAATTTCCCCGACTTTAACTTCTTCTCCTTGTCACGGCAGCCGTATTTATCAGCTAATTTTTTTATGAGGCCTTCGTTCAAGCCCTCCACTAAAATCTGCGCTAGAGTGGAAACTTGGTCTTCCCATTCCTTTCTCGATTCAGTCACAACATAGCTAAGATAGCGAAGATCCCTTGTTTCGGGGAGAGTTGGTATTTTCCACACCGGTAAGGGATTGTTGCCATCGTCTTTATCAGGAAACCGACTTAGGATTTCTTTCAAGGACCGCAAAGGATCATAGTCAAGATCCCACGATCCCTGGAAGTCTGTCTTGAAGGCTCGTTTGGATATGCCCTCGCGGGGTTTCTCATTAAAGGATTTCCAATAGAGTTGTTCTTGATAGGGAAGGTGCGCCAAGTCGCCGATATACACATGAACTTGCCCTTCGTCGTTGATATCGTATTGGAGCGACCATGCCCACTTACATTCAATCCTTCTCTCTCCAATCGTGTACCTTTTCGGATCTTGTTTGTATCGAAGAAGAACGTCGGGCTTGAAGAACGCAGGAGATAAAGCGTGGGGCAAATCAGATTCGACAAAATAGTTTCCGTGTTGGTTCGGATCTGAAGTCCATTCGATCACCCGCTTGTTTTTCCAGTCGCAAATAACAAACGTTTCATAGCTTTTCGGCTCCTTACCTTGCAATTTAAGCAACATTGTTTGAGAGGGGACCCCGCACCTGAGGATCTGGAAACCTCTCAATAAAGATACCCGCGGCTTGCCGTCATTCTTGCCGTAACAAATACCATGCGTTGCAAATATCTCGTTTTCCTGATCGGCAATTCTTTGCTTCTTAGCTTCACTGTAATCAAACACGGTCCAATCTTCGCTTCTGGAAATATCGAACACCCGAACCAGGCATGATTTTGAAAGGAAAAGGTAGAAATCGAGTTCAGAACGTTGCAAAGTGCAACAAAGAACATCTCCTTCGCGAATATTGTAGGCAATGGGAATAGTCTCTCCAAGATCGTTCAGCTTGCACCAGGCCTTCATTTCAGAAAGCCAGTGAATTCCCAAAAGATGGCTAATTTGTTGATTGATCTCTACATAAGTAGAAAGCTCTTTTTCAAACGGGGTTTCTCTTAAGAAAACGATAGGAGAGGAATCATCCAAAATTTTGGAGCCTGTGTGCTCCATGGGCTGACATAGGTAAGGTTCGACAGGATCTAAACGGTAACCGTACCCATAACCTTGGCTGGCCGAAAAGTTCCATTGCAGGATATCTTCGACGTAGTCCCCTGTTACACGATCTAACGGAACGATCAGAGAATAAATGAAAAAACTCGGCGCAGAAATATAGATAGCGGTATCGTCATTGGCGGAGTTTTTTAAGAAGGTTAATGAATCATCGTGGGAATGCCATTTCTCAAGTGCTTTTTCAGAGGCATCAGTAGGCCGGCTTTGTGAAGCTAAATAGCGTACTTGATCTTTCCATTTCATTGCAAAACAGTCCTAGAGAAATGAAGTCTATTGCTTTCGGATTCCCAAGAATAAGACATCTATTCAGTTTTTAGCATAAAACTGTTGTTGTCCTCAGCCAGAAAAGGCAAGCCCAGAACCTCGCGTAAGGACACCCAGCGATTCCTCAGGGCATCTTCTCAGATCTTTTAACCTCTCCTGCATAGGAGATCCCCCCTGTTGATCCCGGAGGCGCGCTAGGGCCTTTTGAGGCCCCGCGCCTCCTGTCGAGCTCCGCCCAAGACCCGAGTGTTTCTTTTGGTGTTTCCTTTCAGGGTGACTGTCGCCCTAAGGAAACACTTTTCGTCCCTTCTTACTGCCAATCCCCCCGTAAATCGCGGCATCCCACCCCGGCATAAGTCATGCCCCGTCGGTCCGCGGGGCGCATGGGAAGGCTTCTCCGCGCTGCGAGTGTTACCTTTTGGGTGACACTCGGGAAAAGGAAACACAAAAGGTAACACTTTTTCCGAGAGACATGGCCGGGCTCGCGCCGGCGGTTTCGTAATTCCTCGATAATTCGACGCAATTTTTCTGGCTCGGTTCTTGCTCCGATCAGTCGTCGGGAATGACGCCGCACGGGGTGGAAAAGCCGTTGACCGTCGATGAGCTCTGCAGGTACCTCCAAGCCGCAAAGTCCACCATCGACCAATACAATCGCGAGGGGATGCCGAGGTTTTATGTCGGCAAGGAGTGCCGATACATCCCCTCCAAGGTCGTCGCGTGGCTGGAAAGGAGGGCACACCACAGAGTTCATCCCACGGAGGAGACGTTTGACCCAAGAAAGGAACTGGAACCATGAGGGTCAATGTCTATCTTCGGAACTACACGACGAAGAAAGGGGAACGACGGTATTACCTGGTCGTCCGGGAGGCCGGACGGAAGGATCATCAGATCCAACTCGGGTGTTTGAGCCGAAAGCTCGCCGAAGAGCGGCGGGTCATGGTGCTGAACGAGCTCTTGAACGGAAGCTATCAGCGCATCTCCATCGCTCGAATCTATTTCAGCGAGTTTTGCGACAAATTCATCGAGCAGTTTGCCAAGGGCGCGAAGGCACCGAAGACGGTCGCCGAGTATGGATACCAGCTCCGCAAGGCGAAGGCCGCCTTTCCGGGGCTCCGGTTGGATGAGATCCGGCGGGAGGACGTGGAGAGGTTCCTGGGGGAAATGCCGGTTTCGAACCGGACGAAGAACATCACCCTGGGGACGCTCCGGCTCCTGTTCCAGAAGGCGGTGGACTGGCGGTATCTGCTCCGGTCGCCGGCGGAAGGAATCCGGCGGTGGCGGCAGGAAAAGGGCGGAAGCCGGCCGCTGACGCAACAGGAGCTGGGCCGGGTCTTGGATCATGCGACGCCTTGGGAACGGTCGGTCATCCGGGTGATGGTCCAGACGGGACTGAGGCCCGGCGAGCTCTCGCAGCTGAAGCGCGAGGACGTCGATTGGGAGAATCGCCTGATCCATGTCGTCTCGAACCGGGAACGGAAGACCAAGAACCGGAAGTCTCGGATCATCCCGATGTCGCCGGATCTGGAAGAGGAGATGAAGGTGTTGCGGGAGTCGTTGCCGAACATCTTCGCCGGGAATCCGGGGGCCGAGGTTCCGGAGTACGTGCCGCGCACCGAAGCGCAGCGGGCATATCTCTTCTGTCTGGCGAACGGGCGACCGATCGAGTCCTTTCGGAAGTCCATCGGAACGGCGCTGCGCCGTGTGGGCATCGAAGGCGTGACGCCGCACGGATTGCGGAAGACCTTTTGTTCCCTCCTGGCGAGGCAAGGCGTGCATCCCAAGGCCGCGCAGAGGCTCTTGGGGCATTCCACGGTGAGTCTCACGATGGATATCTATACCGAGGTCGAGGACGACCAGTTGCGCGCCGCGGTCAACGCCCTGCCGTCGATGAGGGATCTTCAAAAAGAGAAGTTTCGCGTGGTGGGAGAAACGAACTGAACCGATTGTGGGAGGATTGTGGGAAAACGAGGGGAGCGGAAAGAGCGACGTCGCTAAGCCCTCGATTTCAATAAGCCACGGGCCGGGATTGAACCGGCGACCTGCTGATTACGAATCAGCTGCTCTACCACTGAGCTACCGTGGCGGGACGTCTTAGGAACCGGAACTCTTTTTCGACTTCTTGGCGGGCGTGGCCAGGATTTCGGTCTCCTCTTCCTGCGCGCCGCCCAAATATCCGATCTTGCCGGCGGCGATTTCGCGCAGGGCGGTGACGACTTCCCGGTTCTTGCAGGGGATCAACGGTTCGATGCCCTTGAACAGTTCGCGGGCCCGGCGGGAGGCGATATGGACCAGGGCGAAGCGGTTTTCACAGTGCTCGAGACAATCTTCGACGGTAATGCGGGCCAAGGGACCTTCCTTGTTTGTGAATGAAAAGAGTTAGCTTTTTAGGGGATAGGTGCCTGAAATGTCAACAGAAATTTGACACTCCCCGCCCCGTCGTGTACGTTCGCCTTCCGTGACTTCTCTTGCGACTTCCCCGGGGTCGTCTCCCAAGGCCTCAGCCAACCTTAATAGCCCGAAATTCCTCGACTTCCGTTTTCAAGACTTCACGGCACGGCACGTTTTCACGGCCAAGCTGCGTTTGGTCATCATTATCGGCTTTTGGGGTCTGATTTCGATCTTTTACCCGTGGATCTTGACCCTCGATCAGCCGATCATGCTGCTGATCAGCCTAACCTTCGTTCTGACCACCGTCTGCTACTTCTTCATCTTAAGGGGCGTCTGGCCGGTCTTTTTCTTCATCTTGGAGTTGGTGGCCGACGTCGCGGCGCAGACCGTCCTCGTTTACCTGACGGGGGGCGAGCGGAGCAATTTCTTCACCATCTACATCATCTATTGCGCGGCGGGCGGGCTCTTCTACAACTACCGTGTCTCGGTCGTCATCTCGCTCATCATCATCACGTTCTACTCGTCCCTGCTGGCGGCCACGCACGCGGGCTGGCTTGCGCCTTTCTCGTTCCCGATCACCCAGCCCGGGCTGTTCTCCGGTTTCGGGCCCATGCAGAACCTCGCGTTGCTGGTGGTCTTCCTCATCGTCGGCATCTACGGCATTTTCCTGGCCAGCCACTTCACGCAGATCCGCGAGCGCGCTTTGGAAGGCAAGAACCGCGAATTGACGGCCTTGAGCCGCATTTCTTCCTTGACCCGCAGCGGTCTGACCCTCGAGCGCGTGCGTTCGGAGGTGGTGCGCGGCGTGCACGACGGCATGGGTTATCCGGCGGGCTTCCTCCTCTACGAGGATGCGGCGGCGGATCGGATCCGGGTTTTTCTCCAGGAAAATTCGCCCATCGTCGCCGAGTTGAAGAAGATTCTGCCCTTCGATCCGTCCGAGATCTACCTGCCCATCGACGACCAGTCCAACCAGGTCTACCAGGCGATGAGCCGCAAAAAGCTGATCATCCGCAACGAGTTCGCGGAGGTCCTGAAGGGCGCCGTCCCGGAAATCTCCCGCGATCAGGCGGAGGTCATTCAGAACCGTTTCGGCTTCCACAAGTTCGTCGCCGCCCCCCTGGTGGCGGAGGGAAAGGTGTTGGGCGCGTTGATCGGCGTCAGCCGCGACAAATGGATCGAGCCGGACGCCATCCGCGCCTTCGAGGGCTTCGCCGACCAGGCGGCTCTCACGTTGGACAACGCCATGCTGATCGCCGAACTCAAGCGCAAGAACATCGAGCTGGAGCGCGTCAGCCGCGTCAAATCCGAATTTTTGGCCACGATGTCCCACGAGCTGCGCACGCCGCTGACCGCCATCATCGGGTTCTCGGAGCTTCTCCTCGAGGACGTCATGGGACAATCCAATCCCGAGCAAAAGGAGAGCCTGCGCGAGGTGCTGGTCAACGGGGAAAATCTCCTTCAGATGATCAATGGCCTGCTGGACCTGGCCAAGATCGAATCCGGCAAGATGGAGCTGACGCTGGGCCCCGTGGACATGGGCGAGTTGCTGGAGAGGGTGCACCGGATGATCGCCTCCCTCCTGCAGAAGAAGAACCACCGCTTCGAAATCAAGATGCGGGAAAAGCCGTTCCCGGTCGTCTACGCCGACGAGAAAAAGCTCCAGCAGATCCTGCTCAACCTTTTGTCCAACGCCGTCAAGTTCACCCCGAACGGCGGCCAGATCACGGTGACGCTGAGCTATTTCCCCGAATCCCACGGCCATCCCCCCCGTTTTCAGGTGGAGGTGGCCGATACGGGGATCGGCATCCATCCCAAGGACGCGGAGACCATCTTCGAGTCCTTCAAGCAGGTCGACAGCTCCTTTACCCGCGAATATCAGGGCACGGGGCTCGGGTTGGCCTTGGTGAAGCAATTTATCGACCTGCATCAGGGCAAAATCTGGGTGGAAAGCGAAGTCGGTCGAGGTTCCCGCTTTATCTTCTCGATTCCAAATAAGAATATTGCTTGAGAGTTTCCCGAAATCGGCCTATAATCAGACTATAATTATAGTAAATTATAATTAATTTTTGTTTATGCTTTCCCTCCGTCGCTACGACTGGGCCCTGCATGTGGCCACCATCGTCCTGTGCGCCTATTTTCTGGCCCGGGCGATGACCACCTATGTGGCGGGGGCCCTCGAATCCCCGACGGCCTCGTTGCCTCCGCCGCCCGCCCCTTCGGCCTCCGAGGCGCCAAGCGACGAGGACAAAGAAGGGGCGGACGCCTACGGCCTGATCGTCGACCGGAACATTTTCAATTCGGTCGACGTCGTCGGCCCCGAAACGGCGCCGACGGCGGAAGAGCAGCTCGAGCCCGGCCAATTGGGTCCGGCCGTAAAGACCGCGTTGAGCATCAAGGTGGAGAGCACCCTGGTGATCGGGGACGGGATGGATCGGAGGTCCTCGGCCATCGTCTCCGGCGGCAAGTCGAAGGGGAGCCAGGCCTACTTCATCGGTGACGAGGAAAGCTTCGCGCCCAACGTTAAGATGACGAAGGTGGACAAGGACCGCATCGAGTTCATCAACGGCGGACGTCTCGAGTACGCGGAGCTCGAGGATTGGATCTCGAAAAAGAGCGTTTTCCTGCCGCCCGACGAGGCGCACGGGAAGGAAGCGAAGGCGACGGACGCGAAGGAGAAACCGGCGTCGTCCGAGGCGTCGTCCGCGGGCGGAAAAATCGTTTTGGATCAAAAAGAAGTTGATGATGCGCTCGGAAATCTGGATAAATTGCAAAAAGAGGTCAATATCGTTCCGAATTTCCAGGACGGCAAGATGGAAGGCTTCAAAGTGGTCTCCATCAAGCCGGGCGGTCTCATCAGTAAACTCGGCGTTCGCCGGGGCGACGTTCTGAAAAACGTCAACGGCCAAGAATTGGACATCAAACGCGGCATGGAGCTGTTCAGCACCATGAGGGATTCCAAAAATTTCTCGCTGGACGTGGTGAGAGGGGGAAAGAATCAGACACTCGAATACGAAATTAGGTAGGTTCGCGCGCGCCCTGAATCTGGCGATGGCCCTGCTGTTCACCGCGAATGCGACCGCGGCGGACCTGCAGCCTCTGCCGCCCGTCGTGACCGGTCCCTCGAGCGACGGGGCCTCCACCGGCTCGCAAGTCCCCTCCAGCCTGCCCCCCACGGTCACCCAGGGACCCGGCACCTCGGCGGGGCCCACGTTTGCCACGCCGCCGGCGCTCGCGCCGACGCCCGTCCCGCAGCCTCGAAATACGCCGCCCGTCGGCGTGATGACGACCCAGCCTTTGGCGCCTTCGGCCGCCGCTCCGATCGTGACGCAGCCGGCGACGGGATCGTCGCTGCCTCCCGTCGTCGTGCCGCCCGCGGGACAGCCCACGACCATCGTCACCGGTCCGGCCACCGTCACCGTGAGTCCGCCGCCGGGGTCCGAGCCGCCTTCCTCCGCCGTTCCTCCCCCGACGCCTTCGGCGCCGCCGGTGGGGACGGTGACGACGACTCCTTTGTCTCCCGCTCCGTCGGCCATTCCGCCTTCGCCTCCGGTCGTCGCCGCTCCGGGAATTCCCGCGGGTTTCCCGCCGCAGGGACAACCTCTGCCGCCGCCGCCCACGCCGCCGACGCTCGCCGCGACCGACCTGGAACCGACCTCGTTCCCGACGACGCAGACCGGCGTGCCCGAGCTGTCGCAGCCGATGCGCCCCGTCGCTCCGGAGACCGTGGCCGAGACGGCCAAGAAGGTCGAGGCGGAAGGGATTTATTTCAACATCGCCGACGACGATATCCGCGAGGTGGTGAAGCAGATCAGCCGCGCATTGGGCAAGAATTTCCTGTTGGACGACAAGCTCCGCGGCAAGGTGACGATCATCAGCGAGCGCAAGATGACCAAGGACGAGGTTTGGGAGGCCTTCCAATCCGCATTGGACGTCTTGGGTTACACCATCGTCGACGGCCCGGCCGGTTTGCACAAGATCGTCGGCGTGCGCGACGCGCTCAGCAATCCCATCGATTTCTACACGGACAAGTCGCCCTTCACGGACCGCTTCATCACGCGGCTGATCACGCTCAAAAACATCAGCGCCTCCGACATGGCGAACGTGATCAAGGGCTTGGTCTCGAAGGAAGGCAATCTCTTCGCCTATCCCGTCACGAACACGCTGATCCTCACCGACTCCGGCACGAACATCGAGCGCTTGATCCGCCTGATCAACGAGCTCGATCAGGAAGGCCCCCAGGAGGTCCTGGAGATCATCCCGATCCTCTACGCCAACGCCAAGGACTTAGCCGGCAAGATCACGCAGATTTTTGAAACGGATAAGGCGTCCACCCCCGCGCCGACGCCCACGCGGAGGCCTGCGGCGGCCCCCGCAGCGGTCGAGATCGAGGAGACGCCGCGCCTCCGGAAGGTCATCCCCGACGACCGCACCAATTCGCTCATCGTCTTGGCGTCGAAGATCGCCATTCAGAAGGTGCGGCAGCTGGTCCGCAAGCTCGATTCGCCGCTGGTCGGCGACGAGGGCGAGGTGCACGTCTATTACCTGAAATACGCCAACGCCAAGGACATGGCGACGGTCTTAAATGCGCTGGCCGGTACGGTGGCGAAGGACAAGGGGACGGCCGGGAAGCCCGCGGCCGGGACGACGGCGGCAGCGGCCGCCGCCGCGGCGGCAGCGGCCCCGCTCGTGGGCGGCGCCGAATTCACCGGCAAGTTCACCGTGACGGCCGACGAGGGCACCAACGCCATCGTCATCACCGCCGGGGCCAAGGACTACAACACGCTCATCGACCAGGTCATCTCCAAGCTCGATATCCCGCGCCGCCAGGTCTATGTGGAGGCCGTCATCGTCGAATTGACCGTCACCGAGAACCAGAGCCTGGGCGTGGGGATCTTAGGCGGCAAGAACTTCAACGTCGGCGGCAACAACTTGGCCGTATTCGGCAGCACCTTCGGCTTCCTGGATACGAGCAAGCTTTTGAGCGGCACTCTCGGCGCGACGAACACCAACCAGACCATCGACGTGAATCTCCCCAATACGGGAGGCACGGGCACGAACACGGTCTCGGTGCCGGCGTTCTTCTCCGCGCTCCAGTTCGTCCAGAACAATACGCACGCCAACATCCTGTCGACGCCGAACATCTTAACCTTGGACAACGAAGAGGCCGAGATCAAGATCGGTAAGAAGGTCCCGTTCCCGTCCGCCTCCGCCACCACCATCGGCGGCAGCCTGCAGACGACGTTCACCCGCGAAGACGTCGCTTTGAGTTTGAAGGTGAAGCCCCAAATCAGCGAAGGCGGCGCCATCCGGATGGAAGTGACTCAGGAAGACCGCGACATCCTGCCCGACCAGAACGTCGCTCTGGCCTCGACGGCGGGGCCCACCACGTCCGAGCGCTCCATCAAGACGGCGATCGTCGCGGAAAACGGCCAGACGCTGGTCTTGGGCGGTCTGATCAAGGACAGCTACTCCACGCAGGTCAACAAGATCCCGTTCTTAGGCGACATCCCCGTCTTAGGTTGGCTCTTCAAGCAGCGGGTGAAGATCAAGGACAAGATCAACCTCCTGGTGTTCCTGACGCCCTACATCATCCGCGAGCCCAAGGACTTTTTGTCGATCTTGAACCGCAAGATCGACGAGCAGAACCGGTTCATCGAGGCCAACTTCAACAAGGGCCAGCAGAAGCAGATCCGCAAGCAGCTGGAGGCTCACGCCGACAACCTGTTGAAGGCCGGAGCCGGCTGGGCGGCCCCGACGCCGGAGCCCACGGACGAGGAAAAATATCCCATGGAATTGGTGCCGCCCCCGCCCGCACCGGGCGAGGAGACGGTGCCTTCGGGAACGACGAAGGCGAAGCCGAAGAAGGCCGAGGTCGTCTCGGAGACCTCCGCCGCTCCGATCGAGCAGGCGCCGCCTCCGCCGCCGGCCGCCGCCCCCGATTTGGGGGAAGACTCGGACCTGGCCATCGAGCCCAAGTACCAGAAGAAATCCAAGAAGAAGACCGAGAAGCAGAAGGCCGCCGCCCCCGCGGAACCGGCCCCTGCGCCGACCCCCGCCACGTCCACCCCGGGCGGGGATATCGATTTGGCCTATTAGTCCAATAATGATATAAATAGTGAACGTAGGAAGGTTCCCTTCCAGAGTGAACGGTATGGGAAGGGGAAAAACAGATGGGGGGCTCGGGGAGGAGAGCAGTATCTCCCCCCGCTATTTATGGAAGACCGGAGCCTAGGTGCGATTCTCCTGGAAAATTCGACGCTTACCCAGGAGCAATTGGAAGAAGCGTTGAATTTCCAGCGCGAGAAGGGCGTGAAGCTGGGCGAGGCCTTGATCCAGCTGAAATTTCTCCGCAACGAGGACATCCTCAAAGCGCTCTCGATTCAGCTGGGCATCCCCTACGTCAACAAGGTCGAATCGGAAGACATCGCCTCCGAAGTCGTCTCGCAGCTCTCCCTCAACTACGCCAAGAAGAACGAGGTGTTGCCGATCAAGAGGGAGAACGGGGCCATCGTCGTGGCCATGGCCGACCCCCTGAACCACTATGTGTTGGACGACCTGCGCCTCGTCTACAATATGCCGATCCGGCCCGTGATCGCCAACTCCTACGAGATCATCGGCGCCATCAACAACGCCTATAACAAGATGAGCGACATGGGCGAGCAGGCGGCGGAGGACCTCGAGGAGGGCAATCTCGACACCATCGGCGCCGAGCTGGAGGAAGTCCAAGACCTCCTCGATTCCGCCGACGAGGCGCCCATCATCCGCCTGGTCAATTCGCTCATGTTCCGGGCGGTCAAGCAGAAGGCGTCCGATATCCACATCGAGCCCTTCGAAAAGGAGCTGATCGTCCGCTTCCGCATGGACGGCGTGCTCTACGACATCATGCATCCGCCGAAGAAGGCCTACGCCGCCATCTGCTCGCGCCTGAAGATCATGGCGAATTTGAACATCGCCGAGAAACGCCTCCCGCAGGACGGTCGCATCCGTATCAAGATCGCCGGCAAGGACATCGATATCCGCGTTTCGACCGTCCCGACCGCCTACGGCGAGTCCATCGTCATGCGTCTCTTGGACAAGAGCCACGTCGTCCTGGACATGGAAAAATTGGGCATTGCGGGCAGGACGCTCTCGCAGATGCGCGAGGCGATCAACAAGTCGCACGGCATCATCCTGGTCACCGGCCCCACGGGCTCCGGCAAGACGACGACGCTCTACGCCGCGCTCTCCGAGCTCAACACGCCGGACGTGAAGATCATCACCTGCGAGGACCCCGTCGAATATCAATTGGACGGCATCAATCAGATTCCCGTGAACCCCAAGATCGATCTGACCTTCGCCACGGGACTCCGCGCCATCCTGCGCCAGGACCCGGACATCGTTTTAGTGGGCGAGATTCGCGACAAGGAGACGGCGGAGATCGCCGTCCAAGCGGCGCTCACCGGCCACTTGGTGCTTTCGACGCTGCATACCAACGACTCCGCTTCCTCGGTGACGCGTTTGATCGACATGGGCGTGCAGCCTTTCCTCGTTTCGTCCTCCGTCGTGGCGATCTTGGCCCAGCGCTTGATCCGCAAGGTTTGCCTGGATTGCGCCAAGAAATACGTGCCGTCGGAGACGGAGCTCGCCAACGCCGGCCTCACGCCGGAGGCCTTGAAGGGCAAGCAGCTCTACCGCGCCGTCGGCTGCCCGCAGTGCATGAACACGGGGTACGTCGGCCGGGTCGGCATCCACGAGTTCCTGCTGATGGACGAGGAGATCCGCAATCTCGTCATGACGAACATCGACGCCGGCACCCTGAAGAAGGCGGCCATGGCCAAGGGCATGATGACCCTGCGCGAGGACGGCGTTCAGAAGGCGCTCCGGGGATTGACCACCTTGGAAGAAGTCATGCTGATCACGCAGGAAGACGTGGAGCGCGAGAAGAAGGAAAACGCGGCCTAATGATTCGTAGGGGCGAACCTCGTGTTCGCCCGTTTCCTGATGCCTAATTTCGCCTATAAAGGAATGAGCGCCCAAGGCAAGAGCGCCGCGGGCGTCATCGACGCCGAATCCGAAAAAGCGGCGCGCGTGAAGCTGCGCAAGATCGGCATCTTTCCGACTCAGGTGGGGCTGGAAGGCGCCAGGAAAAAGGGCGGGGGCGGCGGCTTCAGCCTCAACGCCGACATCGACATCGGCAAATACCTCCAGCGCGTCAGCGTGAAGGACCTGGCGACGATGACGCGGCAGATGTCCACCCTGATCGCCGCGAACATCCCCATCGTGGAGACCCTCTCTGCCTTGGTCGAGCAGACGGAGAACCCGAAACTGAAGAGCGTCCTGGGCTCCGTGAAGGAGAAGGTGGTGCAGGGCGGCCGTTTGTCGGATTCCCTCGCCGCCCATCCGAAGATCTTCGGCACGATCTACATCGCCATGGTCGGCGCCGGCGAGGCGGCGGGCGCCTTGGACGTCGTTTTGCAGCGCCTGGCCGAGCTCACCGAGAAACAGGCGGCCTTGAAGAGCAAGATCCTGGGCGCCCTCATGTATCCGATCATCATGGGCGGCGTCGGCGTCCTGCTCGTTTCCTTCCTGGTCGTCTACGTCGTGCCCAAGGTCACCAAAATCTTCGAGGATACGAAGGCGACGCTGCCGCTGCCGACGAAGATGCTCATCTTCATCAGCGGCGTTCTGCAGAATTATTGGTACGTCGTGATTATCGCCGTGGTCTTGATCGCCTACGGCGTGAGACGCTGGCTGAAGACCCCCAAGGGCCGGTATCTCTACGACAAGATGTCTCTCAAGCTCCCCATCTTCGGAAAACTTTTCAAGCTGGTCGCCGTCTCGCGTTTCGCGCGCACGCTGGCCACGATGCTCGCCTCGGGCGTCCAGCTCCTCAAGGCTATGGATATCGTCAAAAATGTGGTAGAGAACGAGGTCTTGATGCAGACCATCGAGACCACGCGGACGAGCGTGAAGGAAGGCGAAAGCATCGCCGAGCCGCTCAAGCGCAGCGGCTATTTCCCGGCCCTGGTCACGCACATGATCTCGATCGGCGAGAAGACGGGCGAGCTGGAAACGATGCTGACGCGGGTCGCCGACTCCTACGACCAGCAGGTCGACAACATGGTTGGGACATTGACGACGCTGCTCGAACCGATCATGATCCTGGTGATGGGCGGCGTGGTCGGCTTCATCGTCATGTCGATCTTATTGCCGATCCTTCAATTGAACCAGTTGGGAAGTTAACGAACGTTAATTAAGAATTGCGATGTAGGGACGTATGGCCATACGCCCCTACGGGGGAAACAAGGGGGAAAAACATGTTGAAGAAGATCCTGAAAAACAACCGCGGTATGACCTTGATCGAAATCATGGTCGTCGTGACCATCTTGGGCATCATCGCCACCCTGGTGACGGTCAACGTCATCGGGCGGCTGGATCAAGCCAAGGTCAAGGCCGCCGAGACGCAGGTGAAGAATCTGGAGACCGCCTTGGACGAGTTCCGCCGCGACAACGGCTTCTACCCGCAGACGGATCAGGGATTGAAGGCCCTGGTCGAGAAGCCTTCCACGGGCCGCATCCCGAGCAGCTATCCGAAGGGCGGATACATCAAGGGCAACTCGGTTCCGCGCGATCCCTGGAATTGCGAGTTCTCCTACACCAGCCCGGGTGCGCACGGGAACCCTTATGAGATCACGTCCCTGGGCGCCGATTGCCAGGAGGGGGGCGAGGACACGGATGCCGATATCAACTCCTGGGAGATCGGTGCCGCCAAGCAAACCGAATAGACTCACCAATTCCGGGCTCACGCTGATCGAGATCATGGTGGCCATGGCCATCGTGGGAGTCATCTTCGCCGTTTCAGCGACGGGGCTTAGGTCCGCTTTTGGCGTCAATCTGAAGGCCTCCGCGGGCAAGCTCGCTTCGACGCTGCGCTATCTCTCCAACAAGGCCGTCACCGAACATCTCTATATCAAGGTCATCTACGACATCGACGGCCAGACCTATACGGTGGAGGAGTGCACCGAGCCCGTCTTGGTTTCGGTGGAGGACGAGGAGTCCGAGGCGGCGGCCGAGGAAAAGGAGCAGCCCGGCGAGCCCGAGGCGACGGACGAAGGGGAGTCCGGGGAGGAAGGCGATAAGAAGCAGGCGGACGCCTGCGCGCCTTCAGAGTCTTCGCTGCTCAAGCCCGTCAAGCTGCCGACCGGCGTGTCCTTCAAGGACGTGACCGTCTCCTATCTGAAGCTTAAGAAGGAGAAGGGCAAGGCCACGACCTACTTCTTCCCCGACGGCTACGCCACGCCGACGCTCGTCAATTTTAAGGACGACGACGACGAGGATCACTATTCGGTCGAGGTCGAGGCCCTCTCCGGCAAGGTGAGGGTGATCGGCGACTACAAGGAGCACTTCTCCGAATGGAAGGAGGAGGGAACGTGATCCGCAGATTGGGGAACAGGGGCTTTACGCTTCTCGAGGTGATGGTGGCCATTGCCATACTCGCGATTTCCCTGCTCGCCATCTACAACCTCCAGAGCACGTCCATGCTCGGCTCCGCCCGGGCGCAGAAGGTGGCCGTCTGCACGCAGTTGGCGCGCCTGAAGATGGACAAGGTCTTGATCGAGATCGAGGACGGCATCCGCAAAGGCGAATTTCCCGAGGAAAAAGAGGACGCCGGCACCTTCGAGGAGGACAAGTACCCCGACTTCGGCTGGAAGCTAAAAATCAAAAAAGTGGAGATCCCCAAGCCCCCGCTGCCCGAGGGCGCGAACCAGGACGTCATGGGCCAGGTCTTCGGGATGATCTCGGACCAGCTCTCCCAGTCCACCCGCGAGGTCAAGCTGACCATCGTTTGGCGGGGTGCGGACGACGAGGAAGAAGAGGGAATCACCGTCACGACGCATGTGGTGAAGATGTGACTTTATGAAAGTCCAAAGTCCAAAGTTCAAAGTCCAAAGACAGGACGGGTTCACGCTGATCGAGGTTTTGATCGCCGTGGTGCTGCTCGCCGTCATCTCGTTTCTCGTCTATCAATCCATGGGTTCGGCCGTCGGTTCCAAGGAGCGTTTTGAGAACCGGGAACTCGCGTACCGCGGGGCGAGCGTCTTCTTGGACCGGTTCTCGCGCGAGCTGACCACCGCCGTCCTCTACGCCAATATCGAGCTGTTGGGTGTCTCCTCCAACGGCGAGCAGGTCTCCAAGAGCGTCTTTTCGGGCACCAACAACGGCGATCAAGACAAGCTGATTTTCGACACCCTTTCGCACACGCGTTATCTCAAGGACTCCAAGGAGTCGGACCTTGCGGAACTGACCTATTGGCTGGATCCCGTGGAGGACGGGGAAGGGCTTTACGTCATCAAGCGTCGGGATAAGTCGCCCCCGGACGCCGAGCCCGGTGAGAAGGGGAAGGTGACGATCCTGCTGGACGGGGTGAAGGAGTTCAACCTGCGCTACTACGATCCCGTGAAGACCGAATACAAGGACGAGTGGGACACGACGAAAGTCGATTACGCCAACCGCCTGCCGCGGGCGGTGGAGATCACACTCGTCCTTCAGGATCCGGGGGACGAAGAAAACACTCTTCGTTTTTCGACGGTCGCCTTATTGGAGATGTCGCCGGGGCCGAACGATTTTTAATATGTTCAAGATTTTGAAAAACGAACGCGGGGTGGCCTTGATGCTGGTCTTGGGATCGCTGCTGATCCTGACCACGATGGTCGTGGAGTTCGCCTACAACGCCCACGTGGGCTACGACCTGGCCGCCGCGGAGCGCGACCGGCTCAAGTCCTATTACCTCGCGCGCTCGGGCTACAACTTGGCCCGCCTGGAGCTCAAGTTCGAAAAGGACATCCGCGCCCGTTACGCGAATCTCTTGAAGAACATGAAGGGCTCCGGCGTCACCGCCGATCCCCTCTGCAAACAGATCCCGCTCTCGACCGGCCTGCTGAAGGGCCTCGCCGCGGGCCAGATCCCCGGCCTGGGCGGCACGGCGACGGCGGGGACCTCCGGCGAAGAAGATTCCGACGAAGATTCCGATGCCGAAGAAAAGAAACCCCCGAAGGAGGCGGCGGCCGAGCCCCCGAAAGGCGACGCCGTGGAGGGTTCCGAGGAGTTCTTAAGCTTCGACGGCGATTTCGCCGTCGAGTGCGACACGGAGGAGAGGAAGGTCAATCTGAACGTCTTCCGCGCCGATCCCCTGGCGGGAACGGCTTCGGCGGTTCCGGGGGCGACCGTTCCCGTCTCCGCATACGAGCTTCAAAAGCAGCTGCTCTTCGAGCTCATGTCCCAAAAGGAATTCCAGCCCATCTTCCAGGACAAGCCGGACGAGATCCGCAAGGTGATCAACGCCATCGCCGATTGGGCCGACCGGGACGACCGCGTGAACGAGGCCCCCGGCGTCGCCGGAGGCGCCGAGGATGCGGACTACAAGGGCGATTATAAGGTGAAGAACGGGAAATACGCCTCGACCGCGGAGCTTCTGCTCGTCAACGGAGTGACCGACGACCTCTTCAAGCTCCTGGCCCCCCAGGTGACCGTCTACGGCGATTCGAAGATCAACCTGTGCCAGGCCACCGACGAGATGATCAAGGCCTTCGTCAACCGCTTCATCGCGGCCACGCCGGGCATGGCCCAGATCAGCGAGACCGACGACTCGAAGTGGACGACCATCATCGAGAGCGTCCATTTCGCCTGCAGCGAGCCGTCGCCCGCGCCGACGACCGTCGCCGCGGCCTTGGGGCCGACCATCGGCGCCATCGATACCAGGGCCATCGCCGTCCAGATCAGCCCCCCGGGGAACCGCTTCTACCGGATCGAGTCCACGGGGATCGTGGGGGAGAGCCAGGCCAAGATCGCCGCCGTCCTCGACGCCAGTTCCCCCAATCCTAACCTCTGGAAGACACTTTATTTTCGGGTCGAATAACGGTATAAGTAAAACTAATGTCTCAACTGATCCTCGGAATCGACGTCGGGAGCTACTCCATCAAGGTGGCCGAGATCGAGCGCACCTTGAAGGAGTTCCATTTGATCGGCTTCTTCGAGCAGCCGATCGCGAACGTCGAGTCCCTGGGCCGCGAGGTCGCCGTCACCCAGGCCCTTTCCCGCCTCTTCGAGGAATATAACCTCTCGCCGCACATGGTTTACACGGGCCTGCCGGGGCAGGTGAGCTCCCACCGGGTCATCGACCTGCCGTTCGCGGATTTCAAGAAGGTCGACCAAACCATCGAGTTCGAGATGGAGAACTACGTTCCGCTCCCCTTGGAAGAGCTGCTGATCGACTACGAGTTCTTAAGCTCGTCCAAGACCGGTTCGAGCGTTTTGGTGAGCTACGTGAAGGCGGGCGACTTCGTTAAGTTTCTGAACGCCCTGACGGCGGCGGACGTGGACCCGCGCTTCGTCGGCAGCGAGCCCGTGGAGATGGCCAACGTCATGAAACTGGGAGTCCTGCAGCCCGAAGGCGCGTATGCGGTCATCGACGTGGGGCACGAGAAGACCAACGTGCTCATCTTCGTGGGACCGAAGCTCCAGTTCACACGCACCATCATGGTGGGCGGACGGGACTTGACCCGCGCCATCGCCGAGTCCCTCAACATCCCCGTCGCCGAGGCGGAGCGGATGAAGATCGAGATGGGCCAGATCGGACCGGACGTGGACGGCGCCGATCAGACGACGCGCAACGTCGCCACCGCCATGCAGGCCCCCTTGGACGAGATCCTCCTCCATTTGAAGCAGACCTTCATGGCCTTCCAAGAGGAGAAGAAGGAGGTCGTCCAAGCCCTAGTGCTATGCGGCGGGACGTCCCGGCTTCCCGGCATCGACCAGTATTTTTCCGGCAAGCTGCGAAAGAACGTGAGCTTCCTCGACTGCCTCGATTTTCCCTTCAACCAGCTGGCGGATTCGGCGTGGTGCCGGCCGATCGCCGCCTCCGCCCTGGGGCTCGCCTATCGGGGCGTGATCGGCGCCGGGATCCGGGACATCCAGTTCCGCCGGGGCGAATTCGCCTACAAGGGCGAGGTGAAGGAATACGTCGGCTTCATCAAGCAGGCCGGCATCCTCCTGGGGATCGTGCTCGTCTGCGCCGTGGGCAGCTTCGTCGTGAGCTATTCGACGCTGAAGGGCCGCGTGAAGAACGCGACGGCTCAGGTGTCCACGCTCGCCTCCCAGGCCTTGCCGGATCTTTCGAAAAAGTCCCTGGGCAACCCGACCGCCATCCTGTCCACGTTGACCGGCAAGATCAACGACGCGCAGGAGAAGAAGAAAAAGATCGAGGACGAGACGGCCCTGTCGGTGATGGACGCCCTGAGGGAATTCTCCGCCGCCCTGCCGCCGCGGAACGCCCTCCAGTTGGACGTGAACGATTTCACCTTCGCCTCGCACAAGATCCGGATGCAGGGGCAGACCGTTTCCTTCGAGGCCGTCGAGCAGATCAAGGCGGCCCTCGCCACCTCGAAGATGTTCAAGAACGTAGCCACCGAGAACGTGCGCAAGACGCCGAAAGGCGACGTCGTATTCAGCGTGTCCATGGACGTCACCGCGGGCGCCGAAGAAGGGGGCGGGTAAGGTTTTATGGCCCTCAAGACGCGCTATTCGCCGCTTCAGAATTTCTCGCTGGACAACCTCCTCACCTCCTTCGGGGAGCAGCCGCCGGCGAAGAAGATCCTGGCGATCGCGGCGGTGGCCCTCGTCATCGGACTCTTGCTTTTCCTGCCCATGTCCATGTTGTCGGGGAAGGTGTCGTCGCTTAAAAAGGACATCGCCAACGCCCAGAAGGGCTACACGCAGGTGGTCGACAAGATCGCGGAGTACCAGAAGGTCAAGGCGGACACGGACGCCCTGGAAACGAAGTACAGCCGGGAGGGCGCGGCCCTTCCCACGCGGATCGAGAACGCGGCCAAGCAGAGCAATCTGACCGTAGACCAGGTGAAACCCAAGGCGCCGACCGAGACCGACTTTTTGGAGATCAATTCCATCGAGGTGTCGCTTAAGAACGTGGACCTGAAGAGCCTGACCGACTTTTTGGCGAGCCTGGAGAACGACCGCACGGCGCCCATGAGGATTCGGCGCATCCAGATCAAGCCGCGGTTCAGCAACCGCCAGATCTTGGACGTGTCCTTCGAGGTCGCCACGTTCACCGTGAAGAAGGAGACTTAAGAATCCGCCATGTCGAAGTTCATTAAAATCCTGCTTTATCCGATCGTCTTCGTCGCCGCCTTACTGCTGTTCTCGGTCCTTTTGTTCCCGTTTGACAGTGTGAAAAACCGGTGCGCCATGGAGATCGAGAACGCCATGGGCGGGGAATATCAGGTGAGCATCGGCAAGTTCTCCCCTTCGTTTCCCAGCGGTGCCGTCCTGAAAAACGTGGAGATCCGGCCCAAGGGCGACGCCGCCGCCGCGCCGATCAAGCTCTCGGAGGCGAAGGTGAAGGTGGCGGTGATGCCACTGCTGTCCGGCGCCGTGGAGGTGGACTTCGACCTGAAGCCGGCCCAGGGTCGCGCCTCCGGCTCCTACGCCGCGAAGAAGGGGAGCACCGAGGTGTCCGCCCGCCTCGACCGTTTCGACCTGGGGCTGATCTCCTTCCTGACCAAGAAATCGGGCCTGGCGATCTCAGGCGTCATCAGCGGCGACATCAGCTTCGAAATCTACCCCGACGATCCCTTGAGGAATACGGGCAAGGCCAACCTGCAGATTCAAAGCCTGGAGTTGGGAGAAATTTCGCTGGCCTCCGGTTTCATCCAGATCCCGCCCATGAAGCTCGCCCAGCCTGGGGCGGATTCGAAAATCGACGTTTCGATCAACCGGGGAAATTTAGAGGTGAAGAGCTTCCAGTTCCTGGGCGGAGACTTGAACTTCGACACGAACGGCAAGGTCTACGGCGCCCGGCGCGCCGACAACTACCGGTTCAACCTGAAGGGGTCGCTGAAGCCGACCGCCGACATGGAGCCGAAGCTGACCGTCCTGGCCCTTCCCGACATCAAGAAGCAGAGGACGCCGGAGGGCGTCTATCCCTTCACCATCACGGGCCGGTTGACCAAGCCCAGCATCCGCATCGGCGACTTCAAGCTCCCCATCGGCGGTTCTTAAGGCCGCTTTTCTTTACAGCTTTTCAGTAAAGTTAACAGCGCGCGCAGCGGATTTTCCCGATTTTCCGCCTCTTCGCGATTGGCACGGCCTTTGTATTTGTTGCCAGGCATGGCGACACTTCATTTCTTTCGGCAGGATCGCGAGGTCCTGAGATATCCCTTCAACGCCGGCGCCTTGAGGCTCGGGCGCCACCCGGCGAACGATCTGACCCTTCCCGACGAGGAGATCTCCCGGTTTCACCTGACCTTGGAGAGGCGAGAGGGCGTCTTCTGGGTCGTCGACCAAAGCCGGAACGGCACGACGCTCAACGGCCGACGTGTCCGGGAGGCGCCGCTTAAGAACGGGGACCGCATCGGGCTCGCGGCATGGAGCGTGGTCTTCGCCGCGGACGATTCTTGGGGCGACGGCGATACGCTGGCCCGCAAGCCCGGGGAGGCGCGGCCTTCCTTCTGCGGGATGCTGGGGCAGAGCGAAGCGATCAAACGCGTCTTCGAGAAGATCGAACGGGCGGCGCCGACGAACGCCACCGTCCTGATCCTGGGCGAAACCGGCTCGGGCAAGGAACTGGCGGCCCGGGCCATCCACGAGCGCTCCGCCCGGGCGCGCCATCCCTTCGTGCCTTTGAACTGCGGGGCGATTTCCCCACAATTGATCGAAAGCGAGCTCTTCGGCCACGAGCGCGGGGCCTTCACGGGGGCCTTGAACCGACACCTCGGGGCCTTCGAGCAGGCCGAGGGAGGGACGCTGTTCTTGGACGAAATCGGGGAGCTCCCGGTCGAACTTCAGCCAAAGCTCCTGCGCGTCTTGGAGGACCGCCGTTTCCGGCGCGTGGGCGGGGCTCAGGAGGTCGAAGCCGACGTGCGCGTTGTGGCCGCCACGCATCGTTCGTTGGTGGAGCGGGTGAAGGAGGGCAAGTTCCGGGAAGATCTCTTTTTCCGGCTTTACGCCGTCCCGGTCCCCCTTCCGGCCCTTCGCGAGCGCCGGAGCGACATCCCCGTCCTCGCGGCGCATTTTTTGGAAGTCCTGCAGGCCGGCTCGGCGGGGACGGTGGAGAAACACCTTTCGCACGAGGCGTTGGGCAAACTCACGGATCACGCCTGGAAGGGCAACGTGCGGGAACTGAAAAACGTTCTCATGCGCTCCCTGCTCTTCGCGCCCGGCCCGGTCATCGGACCCGAAGACCTCCTGTTCCTCGCCTCCGAGGAGCCGGAGGCCCAGCCCTTCCTCAAGGCGGCCGAGCGGGACGCCATCGTCAAGGCCCTGCGGCAGAACGATTGGAACAAGAAGAGGACGGCGGAGGCGCTCGGCATCGCCAAGTCGACGCTGTTCCAGAAGATTAGGGACTACGGGATTAAAGAGGATGTCGTGTCTTGACGACATGACCAGATATAGTCATGATATGGTCATGACGCGAAAAGTGAAAATAGCCGAATTTAAAAGCAAGCTCTCGAAGCATTTGAGGTCCGTCCGGGGGGGCGATGAATTGATCATCCTGGATCGCGACCGCCCCGTAGCCCGGGTTGCCGCCTATGAAAAAGGGACGGAGGCGTCGGATTTTCGCATCCGTTCCGCCCGCATTCGCGGATGTTGGAAGCAGGTGCGTTGGCCTTCCTTGCCGGTGAAGGCGGATGTCGTTCGAATTCTTAGGGAGGACCGGGACAAGCGATGATCGTCTATCTGGATTCATCAGTTATCCTTAGAAAGCTTTTCCGCGCAAAGGATGCTTTGGAGGAGTGGGGAGGATGGGAGCAAGCGCTGACAAGCGAGATTACGCGCGTCGAAGGGCTTCGTGTCATCGATCGGTTAAGGCTTGAGGGGCGGTTGACGGACGATTTGGTTCCGGAATGCGTCCAATCCCTCCAAGATGTGTTGGAGCGCACGGATGATATCTCGCTCGGCGGGACTGTCCTTTACCGCGCCTCATTGGCCTATCCCACAGTCATCGGCACGTTAGATGCGATTCACTTGGCGTCGGCCCTTCTCTGGAAGGAAAGATCCGGTAAGGAAATTCTTTTTCTCACCCATGACCGGCAATTGGGGAAAGCGGCCTTGTCGGTCGGTTTGAAAGCAGAAGGATTTTGAGGTCAAGGGCGGGTGACGTTCACGGCCTGGGGGCCCTTGGCGCCGTCGACGATTTCGAAAAGAACTTCCTGGCCTTCTTTCAGGGTTTTGAACCCTTCGTCCTTGATGGCGGAGTAGTGGACGAAGACGTCCGCGCCGCTTTCCTGCTCGATGAAGCCGTAGCCCTTCGCCGCGTTGAACCACTTGACCCGACCTTTTTTCTGCTCGGCCATGCGGGAAATCTCCGGGTCAGCGGTCGTTGCCGTCGACGAATTCGTAAAGGGTCTCGCTCGGGCGGGAATAACCGAGCTCGTTGCGGATGAAATGGTCCAGGTACTTCGGGTCGCTCAAATCGTCGATCTCCCGGCGGATCTTTTCGTTGTCGGCGGCGATCTGGAGGTTCTGCGATTCGATCGCCGCCTCGGCCTGGCGCAGCTTGTAGAGCTTCACCCAACCCTGGTTGCCGAAGGCGACCAGGAGGCTTAAGAGCGCGACGAAGAAGAACAGTCGTTTCACAAAAGTTTTTCCTGCTTCAACGGACGGATCGGCCGTCCCAAATGCTCGTACGCCAGCGCCGTCGCGGTCCTTCCGCGGGGCGTTTTTTGGAGATAACCGCATTGGAGGAGATAGGGCTCGTAGACGTCTTCGATCGTATCCCGCTCTTCGCTCAATGCCGCCGACAGCGTTTCGACGCCCACCGGACCGCCGGAGAACTTGTCGATGATGGTCGATAAAATTTTGCGGTCCATCGTGTCAAATCCCTTTTCGTCCACTTCCAGCAAATCCAGGGCCCTTCGGGCCGTTTCGAGGTCGATTTTTCCTGTGCCCCGGACCTGGGCGAAATCGCGGACCCGGCGGAGCAATCGGTTGGTGATGCGCGGCGTCCCCCGCGAGCGGGAGGAAATCTCCAGGGCCCCGTCCCGGTCGACGAGGATGTTCAGGATCTTGGACGAGCGCATCGCGATTTCGCCCAACTCCTCGGGCGTGTAGAAGTCCAGGCGGCAAGTGATGCCGAAACGGTCCCGGAGCGGCGAGGAGAGGAGGCCGGCCCGCGTGGTGGCGCCGATGAGCGTGAAGCGCGGCAGGTCGAGCTTGATCGTCTTGGCCGAAGGCCCCTGGCCCACCAAGATGTCCAGCTTGAAGTCCTCCATGGCGGGGTAGAGGACCTCCTCCACGACGTGGCTCATCCGGTGGATCTCGTCGATGAAGAGGACGTCGTGCGGCTCCAGATTCGTGAGAATCGCCGCCAGGTCGCCGGGGCGCTCGATGACCGGGCCGGAGGTGGATTTCACGTTCACGCCGAGCTCGTTGGCGATGACGTAGGCGAGCGAGGTTTTGCCTAAGCCCGGAGGCCCGTAGAAGAGGCAGTGATCTAGGGATTCCTTGCGTTTCCGGGTCGCCTCGACGAACAGCGCGAGCTTTTCCTTCACGCTGGCCTGCCCGAAGTAGTCGGCGAAGGTCTTGGGGCGCAAGGAGGCGTCGACCGCCGCGTCTTCATCCTGCGCGGCGGGGGACACGTTTCTCGGAAGGATGGGGGCCGCGTCGCTCATGGTTACGAAACCGCCTTGTCGGAGAGGATTTTAAGGGCCTTGCGGAGCACCTGCTCCAGGACGGCGCCCTCGCTCACCGGCACGTGCGCGAGCGTCTTTTCGGCCAGATTCCGGTTGTAGCCCAAATTGACCAGGGCGGAGGTCGCCTCTTCCACCAGGCCGCGGGGGCCGGCGGGGATGGCCTTGGAGCGGTCCTCGGCCAGCATCTCCTTCAGCTTATCCTTCAGATCCAGGATCATCCGCTCCGCCGTCTTTTTGCCGATGCCGGAAATCGCCGTCAGCCGGGCCAGGTCCTCGCGGTGAAGGGCGTCGACCAGGTCCGCCGGGGCGATGCCGGAGAGGATGGTGAGAGCAAGCTTGGGACCGATGCCGTTGACCCCGATGAGTTTTAGAAAAACCTTTTTCTCCGACTCCTCGGCGAAGCCGAACAGGGCGATGTCGTCCTCTCGCACCGCCGTGTGGACGAAGAGCAGGACTTTGTCGCCGGCGGAGGGCAGGCGCGCGAAGGTGTTGAGGGAGACGGCCAACTGATAACCGACGCCATGGACATCGACGATGACGGAAATCCCCCCTGCAGTCCCCCCTTTTTCAAAGGGGGGATGGGGGGATTTCTGGGCGAGCACGCCGTTCAAGAGGGCGATCACCCGACCACCTTCCGCATCCGATAGGACTGTAGGTGGCAGATCGCCACGGCGAGGGCGTCGGAGGCGTCTTCCTGCGCGACCTCCGGAAGCTTCAGCATGCTTTTCACCATCTTTTGGATCTGGTCCTTGGTGGCCTGGCCGTAACCCGTCAGCGCCTGCTTCACCTCGCGGGTGGCGTATTCGAAGACGGAGACCTTGGCCTGGATGGAGGCGAGCAGGGCGACGCCGCGGGCTTCCCCCAATTTCAAGGAGCTCGCGACGTTTTTGGCGAAGAAGATTTCCTCGATCGCCGCCGCATCGGGTTTGTATTTTTCCAAAATTTCCATGAGGCCCGAATAGATCTGCTCGAGGCGTTCGGCCATCGAGCCGGTGGAACGGGTCGTCAGACAACCGTTGTCGATATGAACGAAGGACGCGCCGCGCTTTTCCACCACGCCGTAGCCGGTGATTCTCGATCCGGGATCGATGCCGATGATGCGGAGCGTTTCCGTCATGCCACCATCTTGCTGAGGCGTTCCATTTCCTCTTTCGGGATGTCGAAGTTCGCATAGACGTTCTGGACGTCGTCGTGGTCCTCGAGGGCTTCCATGAGTTTCAGCATCTTCTCGGCCTCGGCCCCGGTGATCTTGATGGAGTTCTGGGGCACCATCGTGACTTCCGCCGAGGCGGGTTTGAGTCCCTTGTCTTCGAGGGCCTTTTTCACCGCTTCGAAGGCGTGCGGATCGGTCAGGACGTCCCAGGTTTCTTCCTCTTCCTTGATGTCCTCGGCGCCGGCGTCCAGGGCCGGCTCCATAAGGGCGTCTTCCGTCACCTGCGCCTTCGGGAATTGGAGGAAGCCTTTTTTGTGAAAGACCCAGGCCACGCAGCCCGCTTCGCCCATGTTTCCGCCGTTTTTGGAAAAAACGTTTCGCACTTCCGAAACCGTCCGGTTCTTGTTGTCGGTCAAAATGCTCAGCATCACGGCCACGCCGCCCGGTCCGTAGCCTTCGAGGGAGGTTTCCTCGTAAGTGGCGCCTTCCAGCTCGCCCGTGCCCTTCTTGATGGCGCGGGCGATATTGTCCTGCGGCATGTTGACCTGCTTGGCCTTTTCGATGACGGTCCGAAGCCGGGGATTGCCGTTCGGATCGCCGCCGCCCTCGCGGGCCGCGACGGTGATTTCGCGGATGTACTTAGTGAAAACCTTGCCGCGCTTGGCGTCCGCCGCGCCTTTTTTACGTTTAATGGTCGCCCATTTTGAATGTCCCGACACGATGAACTCCTTTGGAAAATTATGTCTCAACTTCTCAGACTTTTCTAAAAAAATCAATTCGAAAGGCGCGAGAATGTTAGGATTTTTGTAATTAATCAGGAATAGTGCGCGAGCATTGGCCGGATGGGCTTAGCCCGGCCGGACAAGCGGAGCAAACGATCTGGTAATGAGTGAACAGATGGGGGGCAGGGGGAGAGCGGCATCTCCCCCTGACTTCAACGAACGGTGAAGTCCAGCCTCTCCTCGACCGATTTGCCCACGAACATGTCCCGGATGGTCAGGATGACGGTGTAGAGGCCGGGGGGGCTTTGGGGGCTCAAAGAGAAGCGAGTGATCAAGCGGGCGGAGGGGCGCATTCCGACGTTCAGGCTCGAATTGATGGCGTCGGCCCGGTCCAGGACGATGTTCTTATCGCCGTCCAAGACGCGGACGTCCGCCTGGATCCAGGCCTTGCCCTCCTGGACCGTATAGCCGGCGATGCGGAACTGGAGATAAACGGCCTGGCCCGGAATGAAATTGCGCCCCGGATTGGGGCTGGCATCGGTCAATCCCAAGTCCAATTCTTCGATGACGATGCCCAGGTGCAGAAAGCGGAGGCGCTGGGCCGCCTTCGGCAGCGGATGGAAGGCGAACGGTCCGATCTTCAGATCGGCGTTCCTTCGCAGGAAGCTGTCGGCGTGGACGTAGCCCAGGCGGCCCACGACCAAGGCGAGAAAGGCCATGATAAGCGGGGGCCACCAGGCGTTCAGCCCCTTGCGGTCGCGGAAGACCAGAGTGCCCGCGGCGATGTCGCCCGGCCTCTGTTTCCGGCTGGACAGCAAGGCGCAGAGGTAGCCGACGGGGTTGGCGTCCAGGAGCTTGAAGACGTTGCGCAGGAGAACCGTCGCGAAGGAGGCGGGGCGTCCGTCTTCCTGCGCCACCTTCATGCCGAGCAGTGCTTTGCCGGCCGTGGTTTGGAAAAAGGTCTCGCAGCCCGCCAGCAGCAGGAGGGTCGCGGGCAGGGCCGCGGCCGCCACGGCGCCCGCGAGCGCCGGATGGCTGACGGGGGCCAGCAACAGCAGGCCGTACAAAAAGGGGAGGACCAAACCTAAGTCGATCATCCACGCGATCGCCCGCCGCGTGGCCCCGGCCAGCGGCGTGATCTCCGGCGGCAGGCGCTTCGCTTCGAAGGAGACCGTCCGCACGACCTCCGTATCCGCCGCCAGGTCCCCCAGACGCTGGCGGCGCTGGGTCGTCTCCATCAGGCCGGCGGCGAGGAAGAAGAGGGGATAATCGGCGATCCTTAAGAGATTTCTGATGAGGACGGCTGCGATCGAAGCCCGTCCGCCTCCCGTCTGGCGTAATTTTAAGCCGGCCAGCCGTTTTCCGGGGCTGGTCCCGAGAAAGGCCTCCGTCAGGAAATAATAAAGAAGATGAAGCCCCGCCCAAATCGCCCCGACGGTCCAGCCCGACAGAGGGCGTTTGACGGCGAGCCCCAGGAGGGCAAAGACCCCGAATCCGAATGCGGCGAAGATCAAGAGATCGACGAAGAAGGCCGCGAAGCGTTCCTGGGTCGTGGCCGGCCGGGCGTGCGACTCGTCGGGGAGTTCGGTGACGCCTTCGCTCGATCCGCTCGCGCTTCCCCGCTGGGTTTCCGTGTGTTCGGGAGCGAAGTACTTCGGGTCGTAAACGGTAATCGGCGTCTTATCGCTGTCCGGAAGTTCCTTGGAGGATTGCCTGGAGTCGCCTTGGTTCATCGGTGATGATGCCGTCTACGCCGCTCTCCCAGAGCTTCTTCATATCATCTTCGGCGTTCACCGTCCAAACCAGAACGCGTCTCCCTGCGTCATGGGCCGAGTGGATCAGGGACGGCGTTGCGAACTTCAGCGGGGGGTGGAGCGAGGAGGGGGCGGTCAGGGGGATCGCCATCCGGTGCAACCAGTACTTGGATTCGAAGAGGACGCCGCGTTTGAGATGAGGCGCCAGACGCCGCATCCGGAAGAGCGGCATGGGATGGAAGGAAGAGACGACGATCGAGTCGCCCAGGCCGAATTTTTTAAGGGCGTCCACGACCGCCCGCTCCAAGCGCCCGCTTCCGAAGGCGTGCCAGCGGGGCTTGGTCTTGATCTCGAGGTTCAAGAGGCAGCGATCGCGGACGAGCTCGAGCAAGTCTTCCAAGGCCGGGATGCGCCCGTCCTTCGCGAGCCGGATCTTCGAGAGTTCGTCGAACGTGAAATGGCCGAGCTTGCCCTCCCGATCGGCCAGGCGACTGAAATCGTCGTCGTGAAAAACGACCACGCGCCCGTCCCGCGAGAGCTGCAGGTCGCACTCGATGCCGTCGATGCCCAGTTTGAGCGCCGATTCGAAGGCCGGCATCGTGTTCTCGAGACCGGCGTGCGTGTCGCCCCGGTGCGCGATAATCAAGGGGCGTTTAGGCCGCTTAGAAGTTTCCCAATTCATAGTTCACGATGGCCAAGGCCGTCATCGCCGCCGTTTCCGCCCGAAGCGTGAGTGGCCCCAACGACAAGACGACGAAGCCGGCGGCGAAGGCCTGATCGACCTCTTCCTGCGAAAGCCCGCCTTCCGGACCGATGAGTATCACGATGCGATCGGGCCGACGGCCCACGAGGAATTCCTTGGGAGACGGCCCGCCTTCCTCCCAGAAGAGGATCTTGTCGTCCGCCTCGGTCTTGAGGACTTGGGCGAAGGGCGCCGGCTCCGTCACCTTCAAATGCGTCGCCCGCCCGGATTGCTTGGAGGCGCCCTCGGCGATTTTCTGCCAGCGCTGCAGTTTGCGCGGCTCCTTTTTCCAGGCGGCGACGGTGCGCGAGGACGTGAACGGCAGAACCTCCGCCGCGCCCAGCTCGGCCGCCTTTTGGAGGACGAACTCCATCTTCTCCCCCTTGAGCAAGCCCTGGGCGAGCAGGATCCTCCCGTTCGGAGATTTGGAAGCGGACGCTTCTTCGATGGCGACCGTCACGCCGCGCGGCGAGACGGCCGTGATCCGCCCGCGGAAGAGCGAGCCCGAGCCGTCGGTGAGTTTCACGCGGTCGCCGGCCTTGGCGCGCAGGACCTTCGCCAGGTGGCGCGATTCCTCGGGAGAGAGATTCACGGAGTCGCCGGCTTTCTTGCCGGCCGGTATCAAGAATTGTGGCATGTCTTTTTCCCGTCCCTGTGATACCACGGGCGCATGTCATCCTCCAACTGCGTCGTTTCCGTCGATCTCGGAGGCACCAACCTTCGCGTCGCGGCCGTGACCGCCGACGGCGTTTTGAAGCACCGTTGGGAAGAAGTCTCCGACGCCCGTTCCGGAAGCGAGTCCGTCCTGAAAAAAGTGGCTGCGGGGGTGACCTCCGTCGGCGCGAAGGCGGAAAAAGACGGCCTCGCGGTCGGCGGCGTCGCGCTGGGGTTCCCGGGCATCGTCGATCCCTCGAAAGGCATCGTTTACCGTTCCCCGCACTTTCCCGATTGGAAGGATTTGGACCTGCTTTCCTTCTTCAAGTCCGCCTTGAAATGGCCGGTCGCCGTCGACAACGACGCCAACTTCGCCGCCTTGGGCGAGGCTTGGAAAGGCGCGGGCCGCGGCCTGAAGAATTTCCTCATGATGACCCTGGGCACCGGCGTCGGCGGCGGATTGATGCTGGACGGCCGCGTCTTCCACGGCGATCGCGGCTTCGCCGGCGAGATCGGCCACATCGTCATCGAGGCGGAAGGGCCTCCGTGCGCCTGCGGGAGCCGGGGCTGCCTGGAGACCTACATTTCGGCGACGGGCATGATGCGCTTGGCGGAAGTCTCCGACCAGGCCGAAGGCCGCGAGCAGCTCCTGGCCAAGTTAGAAAAGCCCCTGGCCCGCATCACCGTGAAGGACCTCTACGAGGCCGCACTCGACGGCGACATCTTCGCCAACACGCTCTTCAAGAAGATGGGGAACTACCTGGGCATCGGCGTCGCCTCGCTCGTGAACGTCACCGGCGTGGAGACGGTCATCGTCGGCGGGGGCGTGGCCCAGGCCTGGGATTTCTTCATCGAGCCCGCCAAGAAGGAATTGTCGCAGAGAACCTACGAAGAGACGGCCAAGTCGGTGAAAATCGTCCGCGCGGTGCTGGGCACCGACGCCGCTTTGGTCGGAGGCGGGGCGAGCCGACTTGCTTAAGCGTCCGCGTCGCGCTTCGACCGCCGGCGGTTCAAGAGCCTTTCCAGCTTCCTCAAATCCTCCAGCATCGCGGCGGCGTTCGGATAGCGGTCGCCCGGGGCGGGTTTCAGCGCCTTCAGTAAGATGCGGTCGATCCCTTTGTGGATGCGCCTCTCGGGACGGGCCTCGCTGGGCGGCCGGATCTCCTGAACGACGGAGAGCAGCCGGTAGAGGTTGCCTAAGCTCGCCTTCAGGTCGGCGCGGTCTTTGGGGCGTTCCAACTCCTTGCCGGTGAAGAGTTCGTAGAGGGCGACGCCCAGGCCGTAGACGTCCTTGCGCGGGCTTTCCTTGGTCTCGACCGAACGGCGGCCCGGCGTTCCGCTCCAATTGCGCCGCGCCCGCTCCGAATCGGCGCCGGCGGACGTGGAGAGATTGAAGTCGGCGAGTTTGGGCGCGTCTTTGGCGGTGAGAAGGAATTGGGAGAGCTTGATGTCGCCGTGGACGATCCCAGAGGCGTGGGAGGCGGCGACGGCCTCGACCATCTGCATCGCCATGTAGAAGGTGGTCCTCATGTCGAAGAGGCCGCAGGCCTCGCGCAGCCGGGCCCACTGGCTGACGGTCCCTCCCGGCAGGTACTCCGTCACGATATAGGGCTTGCCGCGGTCGGTGACGCCGCGTCGGATGGGCTTGACCACGCGTGGAGAATCGATGCGCGACAGGGCATTCCATTCCTCGTCGAAGACGCGCCGGAGCGTGTCCAGGGTCAGGATCCTTTTCTTGTCTTCGTCCACTTGCACGAGCTGGCCCACCTTGACGGCTACGAGGCCGCCGGTCTCCAGGTCCAATCCCCGATAGACGGTGCTGAAGCCGCCGTGGCCGATGGGTTCCAGGTGCTCGCAGCCGGGGATGAGGCTTAAGTCCGCGTCCCGGTGGCGGAGACGTTTTAACAAGGCCTCCGCGGCCTCCGGGGAATAGCTGTCGTCGGAGGAGAGGTCGGTCAGACGGGCGATGAAGCCCTGAATCCGCGCCGCGAAGGGCGTGGCCTCGGGCAGTTTCTCCAGGATCTGCTGGGCCCTTTCGATGAAGGCGTTCGCCTGAAGGGCCTCGCGTCCGGCCGCCATGAGCTGGCCGACGGCCGCCGTGTAGAGCGAGACCGGGCGGGTCTGAGCGGAGGGCAAGAGGTTGATCGTGATCATCTCCAAATCCTCCTGAGACTCCTTAGAATTTCCAAGGTTCTCAGGCGCCTGAGGGGCCTTCCTCAGGCGTAGGAGACGGGCCCCCACCCGTCGCGGGGGCCTTATCGGTCAAATTTTCATCCGGTTTCGCTTATATTGCGTCTTTTTTCATTCTCTTCCGAACCCCCGCCTCCTCCAAAAGCTTCGCGACTTCAGGCCAGTCCTTGCGTCTGGTCCCAATCCAGGTTCGAAATGTTCCCGGACGAGGAGTCCTCGTTCCTTCCGGGAGGTTCGCGACATAGATCGCATGGGCCCGAGCAGCCAAGGAGCTTGGAAAGACCTTCCCCCGGGCGATGCCGTCCCTGTTCTCCTCGATCGCCTGACGGAAGGCCCGGAGGACCCATGGATGATCGATCGCGAGGACACGTTCTTGTTTTCTCATCCCCGCCTCCTCAAAAAGCGTCACGACCTCGGGGCGAGCGGTGCGTCCCGCGACCCAGCCTCGAAATGTTCCCCGGCTGGGCGGCTTCGCCCCTTCCGGGAGGTCGGCCGCGTAGAGGGCGCGGGCTCGGTCGGCCAAGATGTGTGAAAGCATCGTTCCCTGGGAGATCCCTTCTTCGTTCTCATCGATCGCCCGCCGGAAGGCGTCGAGGACCTTTTGATCGTCGGGTGTTTGGACACATTCTCGCTTTCCCACCCCCGCCTCCTCCAAAAGAGTCACGACCTCGGGGCGAGCGTTGCGTCCCGCGACCCAGCCTCGAAATGTTCCCCGACGAGGAGGTCTTGTCCCTTCCGGGAGGTTCGTGACATAAATTGCGCGGGCCCGCTCGGCGAGGGTCATGGGAAAGACCTTTCCCCGGGCGATGCCGTCCCTGTTCTCGTCGATCGCCCGCCGGAAGGCATCGACGACTTTTTGGCTGTCGATCGCCCGCCTTTTCATCCCCGCCTCCTCCAAAAGCTTCGCGACCTCGGGCCGGGCATCGCGTCCGGTTCCAACCCATTTTCGAAATGTTCCCCGACTGGGCGGCCTCGTCCCTTCCGGGAGGCCGGCCACGTAGAGGGCGTGGGCTTGGTCGGCCAAGATGTTTGGAAACATCGTTCCCTGGGAGATTCCTTCTTTGTTCTCATCGATCGCCCGCCGGAAGGCGTCGAGGACCTTTTGATCGTCGGGCGTATGGGCACATTCTCGCTTTCCCACCCCCGCCTCCTCCAAAAGCTTCACGACTTCGGGCCGGGCATCGGGTCCGGTCCCAACCCAGCTTCGAAATGTTCCCCGACGAGGAGGTCTTGTCCCTTCCGGGAGGTTCGCGACATAAATTGCGCGGGCTCGGTCGGCGAGGGTCATGGGAAAGACCTCTCCCCGGGCGATGGCGTCCCTGTTCTCGTCGATCGCCCGCCGGAAGGCCCGGAGGACCCATGGATGATCGATCGCGAGGACACGTTCTTGTTTTCTCACCCCCGCATTCTCCAAAAGCTTCGCGACCTCGGGTCGGGCGTTGGGTCCGGTCCCAATCCAGGTTCGAAATGTTCCCGGGCGAGGAGTCCTCGTTCCTTCCGGGAGGTTCGCGACATAGATCGCGTGGGCCCGAGCGGCCAAGGAGCTTGGAAAGATCTTCCCCCGGACGATGCCGTCCCTGTTCTCGTCGATCGCCTGCCGAAAGGCCTCGACGATTTTTTGGCTGTCGATCGCCCGCTTTTTGATTCCCGCCTCTTCGAGAAGCCTCAAGACCTCGGGCCGGGCCGTGCGTGCGGTCCCAACCCAGCTTCGAAATGTCATCCGACTGGGCGGCTTCGCCCCTTCCGGGAGGCCGGCCACGTAGAGGGCGTGGGCCCGGTCGGCCAAGGTGTTTGGAAACATCGTTCCCCGGGAGATTCCCTCTTTGTTCTCGCCAATCGCCCGCCGGAAGGCGTCGAGGACCTCTTGGTCATTCGCTACGGCACAAGATCTCTTCTCCCGAAAGATCGTTCCCAGAACTTCCCCCAAGGCCTCCGCCCTGTCTTCCGGCGTTTCAGAGGTTGATGCTTTCCAAGACTTCAGAGCGTCCTCCCCACGCTTCAAGCCCCTGAGCCCCTCCAAAACCTCCTCCGCAACCCGCTCCCATCCCTTTACCCAGGCCAGGGTCGCTCCGGGAATGACCTTCTCCAAACTTTCCACGTCTTCCTTCACCACCGGCAAAAACCCGAACAGATAACCCTCCCATCTCTCCCGCGGAATGCTCGTTTCCATCGCCGACGCCTTTCGGACAAAAGACCTCCACTCCGGGAGAACCGGGATTGCTTCAAAAACCTCCCTCGCTTCTTCCCCCATTTCTTGGGAAGCCTGTCGCTCGTGATCTTCGATTTGTTTCTGCCTCTCGACCCTTTTGCGCAGCCCCCGGGTCGTAAACCTCCGCTCCGGATAGCTTTGGATCCCGAACAGCCGGGCGAGATTCATCAAGGGGCTGTTTAGGTCCCAAGCCGCCTCCAAGACGTACAACGCGGGCTCTTTCCCGGTCTCGACGCCCCAAGCCCTTCCCGTCCTCTGGCTGAAAAGTTCCGGGCTGGTCGTCTGGTAGGTGTGAAAGACAGCCCCGGCGTCTTTCCCCCGGAAGCCGAAGGCCAGCTTTCGGATGGAGATCAGGGCTTCGACGTCCCGATTTCTCCAGGCGGTCAATCTCCGAACCGCTTCCGTCTCCGAGAGATCGGAATGAAGGACGGCCGCGCTCGTCGCTCCCCACTTTTCCCAAAAGACTTCTTTCACAAGCTCCGCGTGTCGGATGGTCGGTGCGTAGACCAAGTTTTTCTCGAACCGGCCTTTGATCCTTTCTCCATAAACTTCCGCCAAGGCTCGGGCGTTCTCGGACGTCGGCTTCCACCAGATCATCTGTTCCAAGGAAGAATGCTGCCGTGTGAACTCCCCGGCCATGAAGGCTCGTTCTCCCTCCATGTCCCTCATCCAGCCTTCTTCAATGGCGCGGAGGAAATCCAATCGCCCGCTGATCTTGTATTCTTCCAAGCCCTGTCCGGTTCCCGAGAAGGCGATCAAGTGGTCATAGAGGAAATAATCCAGAACCTTTTGCCAGATCGGGGCTTTGGCGAAGTAGGCCTCGTCGTTGATGACGAAGCGGAAATGATGCCGGTCAAAGTCGTCCAAGCGGCGGACCAGGGAGAAGACGCTGGCGACCGTCACCCTGCGGACCTGTTTTTGCAAACCGTCGAAGCGGCCCAGGTCGTCCGGGGAGAGCATCAATCCCAGGTCCTCCAAGAGCTGGGAGGTGATGACGCGCGAGGAGCTTAAGACGAGGACGTTTTGTTCCCCGAACATACGGTCCAAAAGCGAGATGATCTTGCCGGCGGAGAGGCTCTTTCCGGTCTGCATGGGAGAGACCAAGCCGAGGAGGGGATGAGAGGCTTCTCTGAGGTCGCGCCTGAGGCCTTCCAGGAACTCGGCCTGATAGGGACGGGGCCGGAAGGCGGCGGGAAGGGAGGGGGAAAAATCGGTTTCGAAGATTTTTCGAAAGCGAGGGAGGGAAAAGGCGTAGTTTAAGAGATTGCGGGCTTGGGAGGGATCGTTGTCGAAGGCCTCGCGGAGGGAGATCGAGAGGGGCTCGAGGTGGGCATAGTCTCCCATGAAGTCGAAGGTCTGGGAGGCCAGGAAAGCCAGGGCCGTATCCGGTGCGGACGCCAGCAGGGCCCCGAGGGGACCGGGGGGCGGAAAATAGGCGACGGCTCCGAGTAGGGGAGGCATGGCGCCGGATTATCGGCGCGGGGAGAGGGAGGTGGCGGCGGGTTAGAAACGCGACCGTCCAGGCCCTTTTTCAAAAAATCTCGAAGGTCAAGAGGACGGGATGATGATCGCTCGGGCGCTCTCCGGGTTCATAGTCGGCCACGGGTTTGAGCCGAACGACCTTCTTAAGAAGGGGGCGAAGCCCCCGGGCGGCGAACCAGTCGAGTTTTAAGCTGAATTGGCCGCCGGACTTGGCGACGATCCGGTTGATCCAGCGCAAGATCCATTCCGGGAACTGGTCCTTGGCCATCTGCCCCAATTCGAGGTCGTCGGTGACCAGGTCGAAAGTGCCGACGCCCTCCTCGTTGAAGTTTTCGTAGTCCAAGCCGATTTTGCGGAGGGTTTCGAAGAGGGGGCGGTCGAACTTTTTCTGGGGGAAGCCGTGATGCCCGCTGATCATCCGGCTCGGCCCCGGCGAGAGGAGCTGGCGGAGGACGCTGGCGAAGAGGGTGCGGCCGGAGGTCGAGTTCATCGTGTTCGTGTTCCAGTCGCCGGCGACCAGCGCCGGCAGGGAGGACGAGCCGTTCAGCAGCGGACGGACCGCTTCCTGAAACTGGAAGGCCCGCATGCGCGGCGAGGAGAAGGCGTCCAGGTGGACGCAAGCGACGGAGAGTCGGCCTTCGGCGACGGGCAGTTCGCCGACGAGCGAGCGCTTCTGGCCGAGCCGGACTTCCTTCGATTTCAGTTTGTCCGTGGCGTTGGTCATCGCCGAGACGCGCAGATTTTCCAAAGGAAAGCGCGACAGGATCGCCTTCCCATGAAGCCCGAGCGTGTTGGGCTCGGTGATGTGCCGCTCCGAACCGTGGCCGGAGGTGAAGTTGAAATAGGAGGGGGCGAAGTAGGCGTGGAAGCCGAGCGCCTTGCCCAGGTCGGCCGTGACGTTCCGGTTGCCGGAGCGGGCCATGCCCCAATCGACCTCGGTGAGCAGATAGATGTCGGCGTCCTTTAAGTCCCGATGCTCGGTCAGCGTCCGTGCCAACGCCTCGAAGCGTTTGCCCCGCTCGATGTTCCAGGAAACGGCACGGATCTCGCCGGACGGCGCCAGGTCTTTCGAAGCATCCGGGGGAGTCGCCGGCGCATGCACCGTTCCGCAGGTGTGAAGCAGCGGTGCGATCGCCTCAATTCGTTCGCGTAGGGCGGAATCGTGGCGCAGCCGGCGCTGTGCGGGGCCTTCCAACGGAGACTGTGCGAGATGGCCGCAAGCAAGCCGGCAAGCTTCTTCGAGGTCGTTGAGCGCCATGAGAGGGGAAAAGGCTAGCCGGAAAGGGAGATGATTACAAGATGCCGAACGATTCGGGGTCGATGCGCCATCCGTCGCGCCGGATGGCGACTCCGTCCCGGTTGACCTCGTACTCGCTCCTCAATCGTTCGGCGTTGGCGACGACCCAATCGATGGCCGCGTGAAAACGCTCGATGTCGTCTTCGGTCGTGTAGATCCCCAAGCTGGCCCGTACCATGCCGGGCGTGCCGCTGTGGTCGCCTTGTTGAACGGCCGCTTCGAACGCCTCGAGCTCTTCGCGCGTCACGCCTTTCAAAGCCTTCACGTACGGATGGGCGCAGAAACATTCGTTCCGGACGGCGATGTTGAAATAATCCGCCAGCGCTTGTCCGACGATCGCGTGGTGGAGGCCCTTGACGTCGAAGGAAACGACGCCGGCGCGCGGCGTGCGGTCGAAGTTCGTGTCGCCGTAGACCGTGATTTCCTCGAAAACGCCCAAGCCCGCGAGCAACTGGCGCGTCAGCTCGGCCTCGTGCGCCCACACCGCTTCCATGCCGATGCCTTGCAAGGTCTTAAGCGCCCGTGCCAGGAGAACGGCGCCGAGGATGTTCGGCGTGCCCGCTTCCTCCCGGTCCGGCAGCCGGTCGCTCAAGAGGTAATTGTCCAGATTGACGGACAAGACGATGCCTCCGCCCATTTCGTCGGGGACGCGGGGCGAGGCCGATTCCGGGAGGATCAACACGCCGGGCGAGCCGGGGGCATAGACCTTGTGCCCCGAGAAGGCCAGGTAGTCGATTTGGTTCGCCGCCATGTCGATCGCCTTGTGGGCCGCGGTCTGTGCGGCATCGACGAAGATCTCGGCGCCGTATTCGTGGGCCAGCCGGGTCAGGGCGGCGACGTCGTTGACGATGCCGGTGACGTTGGAAATGTTCGTGACGGCCAGCAGGCGGGTCCGGTGGCGGCGGCTTTTCAAGGACTCCTCCACCCGCTCCAGCGACAGGGTGCCGGTGGACGGATCGACGGGCACGCCGAGAGCGTACGGCGCGTGCTTCAGCCACGGCAGGATGTTCGCATGGTGCTCCATCCCCGAAAAGATGACGGTGTCGCGGCCTCCGCGGCGCCCGTCCGAGAAAAGAATGCGCGCCAGGCGGTTGACGGCGCCTGTGGTCCCGTTGCCTACGAAGACCGCGGCGTGCGTCTTCGGCGCGTTTACGAAGCCCATCACCGTCTCGTGGGCCTTTTCGAAGGCGTGTGTGGAGATCCGGGCCGGGCCGTGGGTTACGGAATGGCTATTTGCGTAGTGGGCGAGGGCCGCTTCCAGCGTCTCCCGGACAGGGCGGATCATCTTCGTGGAGGCCGTGCTGTCGAGATAAGTGAGCGGGAACGAGGCCACATTTCGGTCAAATCCTTCCGGGAGAAGGTGGGGCGGAAGGGCGTCGGCGACGACGCCGGCGTCCCGGATCGGATAGGGCGTGCGGAGACCGACGGCGGAAGCGGCCAAAGTTTGGAAGATTTGCGTCGAGATCATGTCGTTTGAGCGCCTGCATTCGGCAGGTCGCGGCTCCTGTTGCTACAAAATGTTTTATCAATTGACAACCCAAGCCCTCAGACACGAAAAAAGTCTCACACCAAAGGTGCGATTCAGACATTAATCATTTAAGAGGTTTTCATCGTGCAGATCATGCCCTTCGCCGAATTTCGCAAGCTCGCCAAGCCCGGCTGCCGCGTGCCGCTCGTGGGGGAGATCCCGATGGATCTCGAGACCCCGCTCGCCGTCTACAAGGCCTTCGAGAAGGAAGACTATCGATTCCTCCTCGAGAGCGTGGAGAGGGGCGAGAAGTGGGGGCGTTACAGCTTCATCGGCCTCTATCCGTCGGTCGTCTTCAAGGCCTCCGCCGACCGTCTGGACGAGTTGAAAAAGACGATGAATCAGTATCGCTTCGTCCCGACCCCCGGCCTGCCGATCTTTCCGGGCGGAGCGGTGGGGATCGTCGCCTACGACGCCGTCCGTTCCTTCGAGAAGATTCCGGATCGTAAAACCAAAGGCGTGGACCTTCCGGATCTGTATTTCGTCGTGCCCCAGATCCTGCTCGTCTCGGATTCCTATCAGCAGACGTTGAAGATCGTTTACGACGCGCGCATCGCAAAGGCGTCGTCGGTGAAATCCGAATACGAGCGCGGTTGCCGGATGATCAAGAAAGTGGCGGCCGCGATTGCCGCGAGACATCCCGCGCAGTCGCGGAAAGCCGCGAAGCGTGAGGAAAAGCCCCATTGGAAGGCGAGTATTTCAAGTGAAGAACATGCGCGGGGCGTCGCCCGCATTCGCGATTATATCATGGCGGGCGACGTCACTCAATGCGTGTATGCCATCCGCTTCCAATCGAAGTTGAAGATGGACGACCTGGAACTCTACCGGGCCCTCCGCCGGGTGAATCCGTCTCCTTATATGTTCCACCTGAAATTCGACGGCACGGCCCTGGTGGGCGCGTCGCCCGAAACGATGGTGAGGCTCGAGGACGGCGAGATGACGCTCCGGCCCATCGCGGGAACGCGCCGCCGCGGACGTGATGACGCCCACGACGCCGCCATGGAGAAGGAGCTCCTGGCCGATCAGAAGGAGAGGGCCGAGCACATCATGCTGGTGGACCTGGGCCGGAACGACCTGGGCCGCGTGGCGGAGGCGGGGAGCGTGAAGGTAGACGAATTGATGAAGATCGAGCGATACTCCCATGTCATGCACATCGTCTCGAACGTGAGGGCCAAGCTGGCCCAGGGCAAGGACGCCTTCGATCTCCTGAAGGCGACGTTTCCGGCGGGGACGCTCTCGGGCTCGCCCAAGATCCGGGCGATGCAGATCATCGAAGAGCTGGAGCCGGTGCGCCGGTCTTTCTACGGCGGGTGCGTGGGCTACTTCAGCTTCTCGGGGAACATGGAAATGGCGATCACGATCCGGTCGGCGCTGCTTCAAAATGGCATCGTGACCCTGCAGGCCGGAGGCGGCATCGTGGCGGATTCGGTGCCGGCGATGGAGTACAAGGAGATCGTGAATAAGTCTAAGGCGGTCATGCGGGCCATTGAGATGGTGTGTAAGGGAGAATAGGGAGCGGAGTCCGGCTTTGCCGGCGGAGAGAGCGATGAGTAACGCGGATAAACAGATGGTGGGTGCGGGCGGAGAGCGGGATCGCCGCCCGCTTCTAATGATCGATAATTACGATTCGTTCACCTACAACCTGGTGCAATATTTCCAGGAATTGGGCGAAGACGTGCGCGTCTACCGCAACGACGAGATCACGCTCGACGACATCCGAAAGCTGAATCCCGACAAGATCGTCATCTCGCCCGGTCCGTGCACGCCCCTCGAGGCGGGGGTTTCGGTGCCGGTCATCAAGGAATTTTCGGGAAAAATCCCCCTCCTGGGCGTTTGTCTGGGGCATCAGTCGATCGGCCAGGCCTTCGGCGGCCGGATCATCCGCGCCAAGCGGGTCATGCACGGCAAGACCTCGATGATCCGCCACGACGGCAAGGGCGTCTTCAAGGACCTGGACAACCCCTTCGAGGCCACGCGCTACCATTCGCTGGTGATCGAGAAATCGACGATCCCCGATTGTCTGGAGATCACCGCTTCCACCGATGACGGGGAGATCATGGGCGTCCGCCACAAGGAGTTCCTCCTCGAAGGCGTCCAGTTCCACCCCGAATCCATCCTGACCACCGAAGGCAAGCGCCTCCTGAAGAATTTCCTCGAAATGGCCGCCCGATGATCCAAGACGTCTTCGACAAACTCCGCCACGGGCGTTCTCTGAGCGAATCGGAGATGGTGAATGCGATGGCGTCCGTCATGAGTGGAAGCGAGAAGGAGGACGACATCGTCACCTTCTTAACCCTCCTCCGCGACAAGGGCGAGATCATGGCGGAGTTGAAGGGCGCCGTCCGCGTGCTCCGCGAGTGCATGGTGGCCGTGAGCGTGAACCCCGAAAACATGGTCGACGTCTGCGGCACCGGCGGCGATGCGCGCGGCACGTTCAACATCTCCACGGCGGCGGGCTTCATCGTCGCGGGCGCCGGAATCCGGGTCGCCAAGCACGGCAACCGGGCCATCAGCTCCCAGGCCGGCAGCGCGGACGTTTTGGAAAAACTGGGCGTCCGGATCGAGATCGAGCCGATCCAGGTCCGCAAGTGTCTGGTGGAGGCCGGCTTCGGCTTCTTCTTCGCCCCGCGCTTCCATCCGGCCATGAAGAAAGTCGCCGACGCCCGCAAACGCATCGGCACGCGGACCCTCTTCAACCTGTTGGGGCCGATGATCAATCCCGCCAACCCGCTCACGCAGGTCATCGGCGTCTACGACCGCAAAAAGATGCCGCTGATGGCTCAGGTCTTGAGGGACTTGGGCTCCACGCGCGTCCTGTTCGTGCACGGGGAGGACGGGCTGGACGAGATCACCCTCACGGGCAAGACCTACTTCGTGGCCCTCGCGGGCGGAAAGATCGCGGAAGGGGAGATCGATCCCGAGGCGCTGGGGCTGGAGTTGTGTTCGCTGGAGGATCTGAAAGGTCGGGATGCCTCCTACAACGCCTTGATGATGAAAGGCCTTCTCGAAGGCTTCGAGTCCCCCTTGCGCACGGCGTCCATGCTCAACGCCGCCGCCGCCCTCATGGTCTCCGGCCGCGCCGGCTCCCTCGAGGAGGGCCTCACCATCGCCGAGCATTCGCTCGACCAGGGGCGGGCCTACGAAGTCCTCAAGGACGTCGTCCGTATTTCCAACGAGTAATCAGGGCTTCAGGAAGATTGAGCGGTCCTTGGGGAGCTCGATGTAGGGGTTGACCGCGGGCTCCTCGGACGGTGTCGCGGAAGGCTGTTGTATATAGCGGCCGCCCGGCGACTCGATGATGCCGTTCTGCTTGAAGGGGGACTCTTCGGGAATCTCGAAGCACATGTAGTTCATCGTCATCGGGATGCTGGCGTCGTCCACCTGTTCGATGTCGTAGTACATCATATCCGTCCGCGCGCGTACGGCGACCGCCGGGACAACCGCGCTCATGTTCTCCATGGAAAGCGACATGGTGGCGACGCACACGGGTTCCTTGGCGAAGGCTTTTGCGAAGAGAATCGCTCCGGCATACGTCGATCGCCTGGTCCCGTTGGGAAAGACGACCTGCCCGATGCGGTCGGTCCCGACGACATACGAACCCGCGGGATTCGTCACCGTCGAGAGTGGCTTCATCATGACAGGCGTGCCCGTATGCAGGATCACGTTGTCCTTGCCCGCGTAACCTTGGGGGCCTTGTGGTCCCGGAGGTCCTTCAGGTCCTACAGGTCCGGCAGGGCCCATGGGACCTGTGGATCCGGCGGGGCCGGCCGGTCCCGCGGTTCCGCCAATGGTCGGAGGCGACGAAGAACCGGGATCGGGTGCCGGTCCGGGGACCATGATGCCCGTCGGCGGCGCCGCTCCCGGGGGCGGCGGTACGACGGCGATCGGCACCGGAGGAGGCTCCAGCCCTCGCGATCTCGCCTCCCGGGCCCTTTCCTCGGCTTGCTCCTCCGGAGTGGCCGTGGTCAGCGGCGTGGGGGCGGGCTCCTGACGTCGCGTCCCCTCCGCTCTTTCCCTTTCCTCCTCCTGCTGGCTCGTCGTGGTCGTCGTCACCTGGGCCGGTCGGCCCCAGATCCAGTCGAAGAAGGACGAGAAGGAAACCGTGGAGGGCTTGCGCTCCTGAGCCGCCGCCGTGCTGAAACCGGATACGATCATCAAGACCGCCAGGAACACCCGCATCCGACGGGGAGGTAGGGCCTGCATAGGCCTAATTATAGGAATGAGAAAATTGAGAGTAAATAAGTTAAAAAATAATGTGTTTCAATATGTTACATCGGCTAAGTCTCTATGACCTTTTGAAGCGTTTTCCAATATCCTTCCTTCTTGGAGAAGTCGGTGAGGTAGTCGAGGTCGATCATATCCTTGTTTTTTCTCCAAATCAGTTTC
>DASUFF010000062.1:0-10041 GCA_036274695.1 bacterium
TCAGGGCGACGACCGCTTTCGGATCTGCGGGGACAATTTCAGCCGGGACGTTTATTTCCTCACGCCGTGGCCGAAGATGCTGGCGCTGGGCGGCCTGCTCGAGACGGTCGCCGTCGCGGCCACGGGAGAAGGACGCCGGGCGGTGTTCGAACGCGCCGGCGCCGATACGGACAAGGAAATCGTCTATAACGTCGCGCTCGTCCCGGATCCGGACGTCGCCCCCAGCCCTCTTCTGCCCTTCGTGCGCCTCAGAACCACTCAGAGGCGGCCGATGACCCGGCGGCCGCTCACTCCGGCGCAAAAATCGGCCCTGGAAGCGGCGGCCTCCCCTTTTCGCGTGTTGTGGCTGGACGACCGGGCGCGCCAAAAGGCCCTCGCCCACCTCGCCTCGCGCTACGCAAAGATCCGCCTGACGATCCCGGAGGCCTTCGAGGTGCACCGGAAGGTGATCGAGTGGGACGCGCGCTACAGCAACGACCGCATCCCCGACCAGGCCATCGGCCTGGACGAGCCAACGCTGAAACTCATGCACTGGGCGATGAAGAGTTGGAAGCGGGTCGATTTCATGAACCGCTACCTGGCGGGAACGCTCATGCCGCGTCTTCAGCTGGAGCTCAAACCGGGCCTGAACGCCGCCGGATATGTCTCCCTGCTCGCTCCGGAGCCGCTGCGTTCCATCGACGACTTCGTCGCAGCGGGCCGGGCCATGCAGCGCTTCTGGCTCACGCTCACGCGCTTAGGTTTGCAATTTCAGCCGCAGATGGCGCCTCTGATCTTCGATTCATACGTCCGCAAGGAAATCGGCTTCACCGCGAAACGGGACGCCCTGACGGCGGCCAAGGAGCTTTCCCCGCGGCTGGCGGCGGTTTTGGGGCCCGGCAACCACGCCTTCCTCGGGCGCATCGGCGTCGGCGCGGCGCCGCGGGCGCGCTCGCTTCGGCGCCCCCTGAGCGACTTCCTGCCGAAAAGCTAATTTTTCCGGAAATAAGCGGCGATGGCGTCGACCAGATCCGGCATCGTGGATTTTTTTGGGACGACGGCGACGTTCAATCCCAAGGCCCGCGCGGTCTTGGCGGTGACGGGGCCGATGCAGGCGACGGGCGCCGCCCCCGCGCCCCCCGCCTTCACGAAATTCTCAACCGTCAGCGAGCTGGCGAAGACGATGAGATCCGCCCCTTGTAGGGGCGCAAGGCCTTGCGCCCCTACACGAGGCATCACCGACCGATACGCCTCCGCCGTCTCCACCTTCGCCCCCGCCTTTTTCAAGACTTCCCGCAGATCGGGAGACGCCTGCTTCGTCTGGACCAGCAGGATCTTTTTCCCCCGCACGCCGGCGCGGATCATCTTTTGGGCCAGGCCGATCCCGCGGAATTCGTCGGCGACTAAGTCCGCGACGATCCCCTTCTCCGCGATCGGCCGGGCCGTGGCCGGCCCCACCGCGGCGAACTTCACGCCGCGGAGATGACGCAGGTCCTTTTTCATTTTTCCCAAGCGGGCGAAGAAAGAGGCCACGCCGTTGGCGCTGGTGAAGGCGACCCAGTCGTAAGACGACAACCGCTGGATCGCCCGGTCGAGGGCCGACCAGCTCGATGGCGGCAATATTTCGAGGGTGGGCCTCTCGATCACCTCGGCCCCCTTCTCTTCCAACAGCCTCGAGATCTCGCTCGCCTGATTGCGGGAGCGGGTGACAACGATGCGCCTACCCAAGAGCGGCTTTTTCTCGAACCAGGCGAGCTTCTCTCCCAACGAGGCGATCTTCCCCACGACGATGACGGTCGGCGGCTTGATGCCATTTTCCCGGACGGCTTCGACGATCGTCGCCAAAGTCCCGGTCGCCTTTTTCTGCCTCGGCAGCGTGCCCCACTCGATGACGGCCGCGGGCGTCGAAGCCTCCATGCCCGCCTTTTTCAAATTCTCGACGATGTGCGGAAGGTTGCCGTAACCCATCAGAAAGACGACGTTGCCGATCTTCGCGAGCGCGCCCCAATCCGGGGCATAGGCGCCTTCGTCGTCCTTTTCATGGCCGGTGACGATCGCCACGGCAGACCCGAAATTGCGGTGCGTGACGGGAATGCCCGCATACGCCGGCACGGCGATGGCGGACGTCACGCCCGGAACGACCTCGAAAGGAACGCCCGCCTCCGCCAGAGCCTCGGCCTCTTCGCCGCCGCGCCCGAAAACGAAGGGATCGCCGCCCTTCAGCCGCACGACGGTTCTCCCGCGCCGGGCCTCGGCGACCATCAGCGCGTTGATCTCCTCCTGCTCTTTGCTGTGGGAGGCGCCCTTCTTGCCCACGTAGACGCGGCGGGCCTTCGCGGGAGCGAGGTCGAGGAATTTGGAATTGGCGAGGTAGTCGTAGACGACGACGTCGGCTTTCTCGAGGCACGCGACGCCCTTGACGGTGATGAGGCCGGGATCGCCGGGACCGGCGCCGACTAAAAAAACGGTTCCTAACTTTTTCATTTCCGGTCCTCACCCCGCCTTCGGCTCCCCTCTCCTACATCACGTAGGAAAGGGGCCGGGGGAGAGGTTATTTCGACTTACACGCCCGGAGGATCTCCCTGCCCCCATGCCCCAGCAACTGCTTGGCGAGGCCGTCCCCCAAGGACGCCGACTCGCGGATGTTGCCCTCCATCCGGTCGCGGATCAGCTCGCGCCCGTCTGGAGAGGCGATCATGCCGGTGATCTTCAGACCCTGGCCGCTCACTTCGGCGTAGGCGGCGATCGGCGCCTGGCAGTTGCCTTCCACCGCTTTCATGAAGGCGCGTTCGGCCTGGATCGCGATCATCGTCTCCTGGTCGTTCAACGGATCGAGGAGGCGGCGCGTGGCGTCGTCGTTGTCGCGGATCTCGAGGGCGATGACGCCCTGGCCGACGGCGGGCAGCATGAGCGTCGTCGGCAGGTATTCGGTGATCTTGGAGGCCAGTCCGAGGCGCGAAAGCCCGGCGGAGGCCAGCACGATCGCGTCGAGCTTTCCGGGCTGGAGCTTGCGCAGGCGCGTCTCCACGTTGCCCCGCATCGGAAGGATCTCGAAGTCGGGACGAAAATTTTTCAATTGGGCCTTGCGGCGCAGCGAGCTCGTCCCGACCTTGGCCTTTTTGGGCAGATGCAGGAGGGAGGCGTATTTTTTGGAGACGAAGACGTCCCGGGGATCTTCCCGCTTCAGCACGGCCGTCAAGAGCAGTCCGGTTGGGAGCACGGCGGGCACATCTTTTAAACTATGAACCCCTAACTGGACTTTGCCCGCCAGGATCTGTTCTTCAATCTCCTTTAAAAATAAACCCTTACCGCCTATTTCCGCCAGAGGTTTCGAGAGGACTTTATCCCCCGTCGTCTTAATGACTTTCACGGCGACGGACAGGTCCTGGTACTCCTCTTCCAGGAGCTTTTTCACGTGGTTCGCCTGCCACAAGGCAAGACGACTCCCCCGGCTTCCGATAACGATTTTCCGCTTTGCTGGCATGAAGTCCCTGTAAAAAGGTAACACAGGACCCTGCTAAGTCAAGGAAAGTATTAGGTTTTATCTAATCCTTGATCTTTAGAAGCCCTTTGTTTACGAAGGCGCCTCGCCTTTATGGGCCAAGTGCTGATTAATCAAAAAGGATTTCAATGGCTGCGGACGGGCCACCCGTGGGTGTACCGGTCGGATCTGCCGGACCTCGAACGGGTCTCCCCCGAACCCGGGTCCGTGGTGGCGGTCTTGGGGCCCGGCGAGAAGTTTTTGGGACAAGCCTTCTGTAACCCCCGCTCCCAGATCACCTTAAGGATGCTGACCCGGAGTCGCGATCCTATCGAGAAGGACTTTTGGAAGCGGCGGATCGAAGCGGCCATCGAGCGTCGCGGCGCCCTGGCGCGCGACAAGGAGCGGGCCGTGCGCTTGATTCACGGCGAGTCGGACGGACTCCCCTCCGTGATCCTCGACCGCTACGGCGACGTGCTGGTCTTTCAGACCTTATCGGCCGGCGCCGACCGCCTGAAAGAAACCTTCATCGAAATCTTTGAGGATGTGTTGAAACCCGCCGGCATCGTCGAGAGAAACGATGCGCCGGTTCGGGATTTGGAAGGGTTGGTGAAGCAGAAGGGGGTCGTGAGGGGAAATCTCCCCCGGCCCCTCTTTTTCAAAGAGGGGGGGCTTAAGTTTTCCGTGGATCCCTTGGAGGGTCAAAAGACCGGGGCCTTCCTCGATCAGGCGGAGAATCACGTGGCTGCGCGGAATTACGTGCGCGGGCGGGCGCTCGATCTGTTCTCGTATCAGGGCGGATTCGCCTTGTCGGTAGCGACGGCGGCGCAGGAGGTGCTGGCGGTGGACAGCTCGGCCCCCGCGCTGGCGGCCCTTCAGGAGAACGCGGCCCTGAACGGCATCGGCAACGTGACGACGTGGGAGGCCAACGGTTTCGACTTCCTGCGCGAGTGCGATGAAAGAAAGGAAACCTTCGACGCCGTTATCTTGGATCCGCCCCCCTTCGTCCGCGACAAGAAGAACGTCACCGGCGCGGTACGCGGCTACAAGGAGATCAACCTGCGGGCCTTGAAGATCTTAAAGCCGGGCGGCATTCTGATCACCTGCTCCTGCTCCCAAAACTTCACCCCGGAGATGTTCGAGGAGACATTGAAGGAGGCTTCGCGCGACACCCGCCGCGAGCTGCAGGTCTTGGAACGCCGCGGAGCCGCGCCGGATCACCCGGTGCTCCTGACGTTCCCCGAGTCGAACTATTTACAATGTTGGATCCTGCGCGTTCTCTAACTTTGGACCTTGAACTTTGAACTTTGGACTAAAATGAAAAAAGCATTGGTTGTTGAAGGCGGCGGCATGCGGGGCGCCCACACGTGCGGCGCGCTGATGGCCTTGGCCGAGCGGGGAAAAACCGATTTCGACGTCGTCGTCGCCGCTTCCGCCGGCGCCTGCACCGCGGCCTATCTGGTCAGCCGCCAGTTCGATCTCTTCCCGGTGATCTGGACCAAGTATCTCCACGACGGTCGCTTCGTGGACTTGAAGCGCCTGCCCACCCGCCGTTCGGTCATGGACTTGGACTTCCTCATCCACCGCGTCTTCAAGGAATTGGACCCGCTCGACGTCGAGGCCATCCGCCGCTCGCCCACCAAGTTCTTCATCGTCTCCACACACTGTGAAACCGGCACGCCCGTCTATTTCGACGCCCACAAGGACCCGATTCTGAACGCCCTCAAGGCCTCGGCCGCCATGCCCATCGCCTACCGCCATCCCGTCGTCATCGACGGACGGACCTTCATCGACGGCGGCGTCACCGATCCCGTCCCGGTCCAGAAGGCGATCGATGAGGGCTGCGACGACATCACCGTCCTGCTCACGCGGCCGGAGGGCTATCGCAAAAAAATCCCGCTGGTGAACATCCTTCCCCGCCTCTACGCCCGCAAATTCCCGCGCCTGGCGGAGGCCTTTATGCGCCGCTACGAGGCCTACAACCGCTCGGTGGACCTGATCGAATCCGGAAAACTCCCCGCGCGCGTCACGGTCATCCGCCCCAAGACGAAACTCCCGGTGAGCCGCCTGTCGACAAACCTGGAGAAGATCCGGGCCACCATCCGCCTGGGAGAGCGTGATGCCCGTGAAATCCTTTCCCCAAGTACTTGAATTGACTTGGGTTCTACCATCATGTAGAATGATTTTTCGCAGATTAGGGAGAGGACGCCTTGAAAGAGACCCTGGATGACTCCGAAATCTCGCATCCCCTCAACGAAGCGCTTCTGAAAGAAGCCGAGGACATCAAGAACGAGCGGAGGATGCTGAAGGATCGGCTGGACAAGTTGGAGGAGACGCGCTCGTCCGTCAGCGAGGCGGTCTATCAAAAGGTGCGCGCCGATTACGGCGGCAAGATGAACCGCACGACGGAGAAGCTGGTGTCCTTGAAGAAGGACCTGGAAGGCGAGGAACGGAAGCTTTTGGAGAAAAAGCTGACCGTCGAGGCGAACCTAAAGCTCCACTCCGAGAAGATCGAGGAGGCCACCCTCCGCCACGCCTTAGGCGAGTTCACCGAGAACGAACACAACGAGATCCGCCGACGCGAAGAGAAGGAGATCGACCGGCTGGAGGCGGCCCAGAAGACGTTGGAAGAGGGTCTGCTCCGTCACCGCGGCATTTTCGAGGGAGAGGACCTGCCGGCCTCCCAACCCACGCCGGTGGCGAAGGTCGAGAAGATTCCCGAGAAGGCGCCGGAAAAAGCCCCGGAAAGAACGGAAGACCGGCCGATGTCCCGGGCCGCCGTGGCCGACCGCGCCGCTCCCGCCGAACGCTCTTCGGCGGCCGTCGCGCGCGCGAGCACGGCCCCCGAGCACACGCCGTCCCCGACCCGCAAGGAGGCGCTGGACGGATCGGCGCCGAAACCCTTCGCCTCCCTCTCCAACCCCGCCATCGAGAGCACGGCGAAGATCCGCCTGGAAGACCGCCATACCGGCACGGTGACAGCCGTCGACCGTTCCGCCTCGCCGCAGCAAAGGCCGGCCAAGGCCTCCGAGATCGCGGTGCTGGAGAACGGAAAAGTCATCCAGACCGTCATCCTCGATCACAACATCTTCATCGGCCGTTCGCCGTCCAACGACATCGTCTTGAAGGAGCCCAAAGTCTCCCGCAAGCACGCGGAGGTTCAATACGTCGGCGGGAAATACATCCTGATGGACCTGGAATCCTCGAACGGCACCTTCGTGGGCGGCAAAAAGATCGCCGAATACACGCTTCAGCCCAACGACGAGATCACCATCGGCAACACGAAAATGGTCTTCAAAGGATGATTAAAGGCCTACCCTCTTCAGGCGGGACAACTTCTCGGCAGTTTCCTGATAAATGGCGGACCGCGGCCCTACGGCCACGATTTCAAGTACCTTGTCGACGACGCGATAGATGATCCGGAACCTGCCGACCCTGAGGCTCCAAAGACCCTGCAATTCCGCCCGCAAGGGCTTTCCCTCCGACGGATTTTTAAGAAGGCAATCGAAGCCCGCCCGTATCTTTCGCTTAAGAGTCGGGGGAAGCCGGGAGATACAGGCGATCGTATCGGTAGGAAGACGAAGTCTCACGTCTCGAACAATTCATCCAGGGAATAGGTCTTCTTGGCGCGTTTCAAGGCCTTCAGGCCGCTGCGTATCTCCTTCATCAAGGCCTTGTCCGAACGGATCGACAGGGTCTCTTTCCAACCCTCGTACTCGTCCGGGCTGACGAGGACGCCGGCCACCTTCCCGTTTCGCGTGATGAAAATCTCCTCGTCCCGCGACTCGACCTGGTCGACGAGCTCGCTCAGCCTCATTTTTACGTCGGAGAGGGATAAGGTTTTCATGAAATGAATAATGACTAGAATTCGGTCTAATGTCAATGACTCGGATTAAAGATTCCGAGTATCTCATCATGGAAGATCCCGTTGCTGGCCATTAACCCCTGGTTTTGTATCATCTGCGTCCCTGCATAAAAATCGAGCGTCTGCCCGCGTAAGTCCGTAACCCGCCCCCCCGCCTCCTCGACCAGAAGCGAACCTGCGGCATGATCCCAACCCAAAAGATATTGATTCGCCGGATCCGACAGGACCAGTCGAATATAAAGATCTCCTAACCCGAGCGCGAGAAGCGGATATCGGGCCGTCGCGCGACAAGCGATTGTTTGGGTCATTCCCAAAGTCTCCGAGAGAAGGTCTCTAGCGGCAAGATCTTGATCCGTTTGATCCGCGTGTACCCTTGCCCGGGACCGTAAACGAACGCCTTCCATTTTAGAGCGGGAGGAAACCTGAAGCCTCCTCATGTTTTCGGGCTCTTCCAAAGGAGCGCACCAAGCCCCCAAACCACGTTCCGCTAAGAATAAAAGTCCGGACGTCTCCAAGAAAAAGGGAGAGAGGATTCCCAGACCGCGCGGATAAGCCAAAGCGGCCACCTGAACAGCGCCCTTCCACAAGCCTGCCATGAGGATTCCGAACACCCCGTTCTTGATGAATCCTTCCGTAGAGTCGACAGGGTCCATGAGCCAAAATCGGCCTTCGGTTTTTCCCTCCCCTCGTTGAATCCATCGCTTCACCGAGGCCTCCGTTGCTTGAGGAACGGCCGAAGCGACCCTTCGAATGATCGAAGGCAAGGCTTGCGGCTGTGATTCCAGAAATGAAATGTTTTCTTCGGCAACGAAAGAATCGCGGGGATAAGTTTCATCAACATAATGCCCGCTTAAGGCTTGAAAGGCATAATCGCACTCGGTCACGAGGCTGCCGTCGTCTTTTTGCGCCATCCATAACGCTTCGGAATTTCTGGGAATCAAACAACACGCCTGGGTCACACAGCGAGCAGCAAACTGAAGCTCCGGCGTCATCGTTAACATGAAAGCACCTGTTTCAATGCGCCTCGCCCCAATTCGGCCCCGTTCCCACATCGACCTTTAAAGGAACCTTAAGGTCGGCGACGCCTTCCATCTCCTCCTTCACCATCTTCGCGAAGGCTTCGATGTCTTTCTCCGGCGCTTCGAACACGAGCTCGTCGTGGACCTGAATCAGCATCATCGCCCCGGGAAAATCCTTTTCGATCCGGTTTTGGATCGCGATCATCGCCTTCTTGATCAGGTCGGCCGCCGTGCCCTGGAAGACCGTGTTGAAGGCCGTGCGCTCCCACATGGCCCGCACGTTGGCGTTGGGACTTTCGATGTCCGGAAACCGCCGCAACCGCCCGTAGAGGGTCCGCACCAGCTTGTCCCGACGCGCCTGCGCCAAGACGCCTTCTTTGAAGGCGGCGACGCTGGCGAATTGGGCGTAGTAGTTGCGGATGTAGTTCTCGGCCTCGGAGGGCTCGATCCCCAGCTGCTGCGAAAGACCGAAAGCGCCTTGCCCGTAGAGGATGCCGAAGTTGACGGTCTTGCCGACGCCCCGCTGCTCCTTCGTTAATCGATCTTCGGCGATGCCGAAGATGCCCGAGGCGGTGGCGGCGTGGATGTCTTTGTCTTCCGCGAAGGCCTTCACCAGCGTGGGATCGCCGGACATGTGCGCCAAAATGCGAAGCTCGATCTGCGAATAGTCGGCGGAGAGGAGGACGTTGCCCTTCTCGGGAATGAAGGCTTCCCGGATCTTGCGCCCCTCCTCCGAACGGATCGGAATGTTCTGGAGGTTCGGGTCCGACGAGGACAGGCGCCCGGTGGCCGCAACGGTCTGATTGAAGGACGTATGCACGCGCCCGGTCTCCGGGTTCACGAGATCGGCGAGGGCGTCCAGATAGGTGGATTTGAGTTTCGAGAGGGTCCGGTATTCGAGCAATTGTTTCGGCACCTCGTGCGCGCGGCTCAGCTCGGTCAAGACATCGACGTCCGTCGAATAACCCGTCTTCGTCTTGCGGATGACGGGCAACTTCAACTTCTCGAAAAGGACTTCGCCCAACTGCTTGGTGGAGTTTAAGTTGAATTCCGTCCCCGCCGCCGCGCGCACGGACTTTTCGATGTCCTTCAACTTGGCCTCGTAGTCGGCGGAGGTCTTGCGCAAGCGCGGCACGTCCACCTTGACGCCGTTCGTCTCCATCTTGGCCAAAACAAACACCAGCGGCATCTCGATATTCCGATAAAGGTCTTCCACGCCTTCCGGCTTGAGTTTCGGAACCAGCATCTGACGAAGCCGGTACGTCACGTCGGCGTCCTCGCAGGAGTAATCCCGCGCGGCGTCGACCTCGACCTCGGCGAAGCTTTTTTCCTTCTTGCCGGTGCCCACGACCTCTTTGAACGTCGTCGTCTTGTGGCCCAAATGCTCCTGGGCCAACTGGTCCATGTTGTGGGAGCCGTCCGGGTTCAGGAGATAGGACGCGATCATCGTATCGTCCTGTAGGCCTTGGACGGTCACGCCGTGGCGCTGAAACACTTCGTAGTCGTACTTGGCGTTTTGGGCGTACTTGGGGGTCTCCGGGTCCTCCAAGACGGGCCGTAAGACGGGTTTCACCTCGCTCCACGTCAACTGTTCCGGCGCTCCCAGGTATATGTGGCCGACGGGGATGTAAGAGGCGTCGCCGATCCGATGCGAGATCGAAATGCCGACCAACTTGGCCGTCATCGTGTCGAGCGAG
>DASUFF010000063.1:0-21832 GCA_036274695.1 bacterium
ACTTAAGCGCCAACTACACCTTCCAATGGGCGAAGGACGTCAGCGGCCTGCCCGGCTTAGACGGCAACTTCCTCCCCGGCCGCCCGCGCCACGAGGCGAGCGGGCGGGCGACGTATTTCAATCGTTGGGCGAAAATCTTTACTGATGCAACTTTCCAGGACGGCAATTTCCTCGACACGCAGAACATCTTGCGCGTGGATCACCGCCTGCTGATGGGCGCTGGTTTTTCAGTCACTTATCCGAAAAACCTCACGTGGGGCTTTGAGGCCAAGAACCTGCTGAGCGACCGCGTCGAAGACGTCGTCGGTTTTCCCCTCCCGGGGCGGAGCTTCTACGGAAAAATCGAACTAAAAATTTAGTCTTCGTGATTTTTTAGTTAACTTTTCCCGCGCGGCCGCGATAAAGCCCCTCGTCTTCGCAAAGGAGATTGAACATGGCACGCACGTTCCGTCAGTCCCTGCTTTTGCGTCTGTATTTCACGCTGAAGAAAACCCTCCAAGACTTCATCGTTCCCGGTCCGGTCCAACCGTAACGAGTTCAAAACGCGATAAGAATTTCCGACACATTTCGCGAACTATCCCGATAACTTGTCTGTCCCCGGCGGCGGTGGTATAAGACCGGCACCGGCGGATGGGGGGAACACCCATAACATGCGGAAACTACTTATTATTTTAGCGGCTATTGCGACGTGCTCGGCCTGTACTTCGGGTGACGACGGCTCTCAGGTCGTCAACGTCCCTCCGACGCATACCGGCGCCGGCTCGAGCCAGACCTCCGGATCCCAGGCCGATTTGGGCGTTCAAACCATGGCCATTCAACCGGCCTTCACGAAGATCAAGGGCATCGGAAAGACCGTCCAGCTCTCCGCCGACATCTGGTTCGAGGGCGGCGACGTCGTGAACGACGTCCAGAATGCCTTCACCGTGGACGGCATCGAAGACGAGCAGACCCTGGATTGGAACACCGAAAACTTCGGCGTAGCGACCGTCGACGAGAACGGGCTGGTCACCGCCGTCTCCGCGGGCGACACGTTCATCACGACCGTCATCGACGGCCACGAAGCCGTCGCCCGCATCATCGTCGAGGCCGAATCCTCCAACGATCCCAACGTTGACTTAAGCGACCCCGAATGAGGCGTGCCTTCCGCCTTGCGGTCGTCGCCCTCTGCCTTTTCTTTTCCGCGCCCGCCTTTTCCTACGAACGCATCGTCTCCTTCCGTCCCAACGTCACCGAGATCCTCTTCGCTTTGGGCTTAGGTTCCAAGGTCGTCGGCGTCACCAGTTTCTGCCGTTACCCGCCGGAGGCCGAGAAGATCGAAAAGATCGGCGGCTATTTCAACCGCAGCCTGGAGAAGACGCTGTCGCTCAAACCGGATCTGGTGGTGATGGTGCCGGACGCCACGACGCCCAAGGTCGAGGCGGCCCTCCGCCGCTCGAAAATCGAAGTCGTGGTGGTGAAGGCCGATACGGTCTCGGACGTGGAGACGGCCGTCCGCACGATCGCGGCCAAGGCGGGCGTTTCGGACAAAGCGGAAGCGCTGATCCAAAACATGCATCTTAGGAGAGAGGCGCTTCTCAAGTCGGTAGACGGTTTGCCGAAGAAAAAAGCCCTGATGGTGATCCAACGCCGCCCGCTGATCGCCGCGGGCGGCGGGACATTCTTAGACGATCTCCTCAAGGACGCCGGTCTTCAAAACATCGCCGGCTCGTCGAGCCTGCCCTATCCGCATTTCAGCCTAGAGACGGTGATCGCCAAGGCCCCCGAGGTCATCATCGACCTTGATCCCTCCGACGCGGGCGATTATTGGTCGCGCTACCCGTCGCTCCCGGCCGTGAAGAACGGCGCCGTGGCCAAGCTCTCGCCGGATTTGTTCGTCCCCGGCCCGAGAATCCCCGACGCGCTTCAAGCCCTGATCGACGCGACCCGCGCGCGATGAAAAGCTTAACGATCAAGAAATGGCTGGCGACGAATGTCCTGCTGGTGGTTCTGGCGGTCCTTGTCGCCTTCGCCGCGTCGCTCGTCGGCGAAAAATCCCTGCCCTTCTTCACGCGCTGGAGCGCCTGGTCGCCGGAGGACAAGGACATCTTCTGGGCGAGCCGCCTCCCCCGCGTCTTGTTGGCCGCCGTCACCGGCATGGCTCTGGGTTCCTCTGGCACCGCCTTCCAGGGGCTTTTGCAGAACGCGCTGGCCGATCCCTACATCCTGGGCGTCTCCAGCGGCGCGGCCTTAGGCAGCATCTTAGGATACGCGCTCGGGCTGCCCTTTGCGGGCATTCCCTTCTTCGCCTTCGCGGCCTCGCTGGCTGCGATGCTCTTGGTCTACCGGACGGCGATGCGCGGCGGTCAGATCGCGCCGCACACGCTCCTGCTGACCGGAGTGATACTCAACGCCTTCCTCTTCGCGTTTATTTTGATTCTGAACGGTTTAGCGAGCTTCGAACAGGCGCAGAAGATCATCTTCCTGTTGATCGGCAACCTGGAGACGGAGACCTACGGAAGGATCGGTCTGGTGGCGGGCATCGTCGCCGCGGGACTGATCGTTCTTACCGCCGAAGGCCACGCCTTGAACCTACTCACCTCCGGGCCCGAAACGGCGCGCTCGCTGGGCATCGACCCCAACCGCCATCGCAAGCGCGTCTTCTTCGCCGCCTCGCTCATGGTCGGCGCGGTGGTACCGCTGGCGGGCCTGGTCGGTTTCATCGGACTCTTCGTGCCGCACATCGCCCGCTGGGTCACGGGACCGGATCATCGCCTCTCGATCCCGGCGGCGGCCTGGATCGGCGCCACGCTGCTGATCGTCTGCGACACGCTCGCGCGCACGCTTTTGGTCTCGAGCGCCTTTCAAACCGAGCTGCCCGTGGGCGCCGTCACCGCCCTGGTGGGCGCGCCCTTCTTTCTCCTCCTGATGAAGAAACGGGGGCGCTCGTGAATCCATCCTGCTTAAGTGTCCAAAACCTCCGCTTCCGTTACGTCCGCGACGACGTGTTGAACGACCTGGCCTTCGACGTCCGCAGCGGCGAGATCCTCGCCCTCTTGGGACCCAACGCCTCGGGCAAGACGACCCTCCTTAAGAATATGGCCGGTCTCCTGCACCCGAGCTCCGGGCGTGTCCTCATGAACGGAATCGATTTGACCGACCGCCCCCACCGGGAGCGCGCCCGCGCCATCGCCTTCGTTCCTCAGTCGGAGGACACCTTCCTCGATTTTTCCGCGGAGCAGACCGTTTTGATGGGGCGCGCGCCCTACGTCGGAACTTGGGGCTTCGAGAGCGCGGAAGACCGCGCCAAGACGCGCGAGGCCATGGAGCGCACCGACACTTGGATTCTCCGCGAGCGCGGCCTCTCTGAACTCTCCGGCGGCGAACGCCAGCGCGTGATCCTCGCGCGCGCCCTGGCCCAGGAGGCGAAGCTCCTCCTCTTGGACGAGCCCACCTCGCACCTGGACGTGCGCTATCAGAAGGAAATCCTCGACCTCTGCGCCTCTCTCAACGCCGAGCGCGGCTTGACCGTCGTCATGACGCTCCACGACCTGAACCTCGCGGCCCTCTACGCCCACCGTCTTCTGCTTCTCAAGGAAGGAAAGGTCGTCCGCCTGGGTTTCCCCGCCGAAACGCTCACGGAGGAAACGATCTCGGAAGTTTTCAGCGTCCCGATGAAGGTCGTGAAGGATGAAAAATCCGGTCTCCCCTCTTCCTTCCCGATCCGCTAAGATCCCCTTCGTGAAACGCCTGAGCCTGCCGATCATTATATCCGTCGCCGCGCACGTGCTGATCCTTGCGGGGCTGGGCTTCTGGGCCTCGCGCGGCGGTGATTTGCCTCTCTCCGGCAGCGGCGGCGGGAGCGGAGTCACCGTCGAAATCGTCGGCGGGACGGGGATGCGGGGGGAAAACGGGGAAGAGGTCAAAGACACGAAGCAGACGCCGCAACCGCCGGATCTCAAAACGACGTCGAAGGATCCGGAGGCGCCGAAGACGGCGGCCAAGGTCCAAAAGACAAAGGCCAAAAAAGGAAGTCGTGAAGGAGATGACGTTCCCGTGGGCACTCCTGGACCATCCGGTCCAGGGCAGGGCCCTGGAGCGCCGGGGCCGGGATCGGGGGACGCGGGCGGGAGCAATGCCGTACTTGCGGAGATTCACGCGCGCATCGAACGGGCCAAGCGCTATCCCGTCATGGCGCGCAAGATGCAAATGGAAGGCGACAGCTTCGTGCGCTTCGCCATCGACGCCGGCGGACAGCCCAAAGACATCGCGATCAAAACCACCTCCGGTTATCCGGTCCTCGACGAGGAGGCCCTGGCGACGATCCGCCGCGCGGCGCCTTATCCTCCGTATGCCGATAGCTTGGTCGTCGGAATTCGGTTCCATTTGGAGCGCTGAAATCTCCCCCCAACCCCCTCCTTGTTAAGGAGGGGGCCAGGGGGAGGTGCATTTTTTAGCCCTCGCGTGTCTAACTAAATACTGATAGATTACTGCAACTTAGGAGACCTTCATGAAAAAGACGTTCTCGCTCGCCCTCTTAGCCGTTGCCGCCCTGGCTTCCACCGCCGTCCGCGCAGACGGTGCGCGGCGCGTCGAGGAATTCACCCAATACGAAGCGGATAAATTCCCCATCAGCTTCAAGACCTATCCGTTTCAGCGCGGCAAGGCGCAGGGCGTCTATGTGGTGAAAGACGACGGCGGGAACAAGTTCCTGCACGCCAGCGACGACAAGGACGTCTCCGTGCAGGTCTTCAAGCGCTTCGTTTGGAACACGAAACAGTACCCGAACTTTTCCTGGAAGTGGCGCGCCGTCACCCTGCCGAAAGGCGCCGACGAGAACAACGGCAAGCCCAACGACAGCGCCTGTGGCATTTACGTGACCTTCGGCGGCTACACCGGCAACGCCATCAAGTACGTCTGGAGCTCGACCCTGCCCGTCGGGACGGTCGTCGAGAAAAAGCCCGGCAAGTTCTACATCGTCGTCGCCGAGAGCGGCGCGGGATCGGTGGGCAGCTGGCAAACCCATGCGGTGAACGTTTTGGAAGATTATAGAAGACTTTTCAAAGCGGAACCTTCGAAGGACCCGGACGGCTTCGGCCTCTTGACCGACGGCAACGCCACCCACACGCCGGCCGTCTGCGACTACGACGATTTCGTCATCTCCGATACGGCGCTCTAGATTTCCTCACAATCTGAAGATTGAGATGGGCGTCGGCCAGGAAGCTGGTCTCTTCGGCGAAAATCGGCGAAAGTTGTTTTGGAAATGCGACGGCTAACCGGAGGGGCCGCCGCGGCGCGAGGCCCGGGCGACGGCGTTCGGGCTGTCGCCCCGCGTGGAGGAGCGCGAAGGTCTCCTGGAGGCGGCAGGCATCGGACGGGGTACGGTCGCTCCGACGGCGGGCAAGGAAACCGCGTCCGGCAAACGGTGCGACATCAGCATCTGAAGCGGCTTCAACATCTCTCCCGCGTCCCGGTAGCGTTGGGACGGATCGCGGCTGAGAGCCTTTTGAATCACGCTGTCCAGAAGCGCGAGCCAGCTGTAGGGCACCTTGCCCTTCAAGTCGGGGTGGTCCCGCAACAGGACGGTGGACGGGACTTCGAATCTGAAATTGGGGTTCATGATGTTCGCGACGACCTCTTCGTTGGAATCGGCGTGGAACGGCGTTTGGCCCGTCATCAACCAATAGAGCGTCGCTCCCAGGGCAAAAACGTCCCGCCGCGGATCGGCCGGATCGCCGTCGCGGAAACTTTCCGGAGGCATGTATTCCGGAGTGCCCATGATCGATTCGTCGACCTCGCCCGTGCGCCGCGCGATGCCGAAGTCGAAGGTCCTCAACTCGCGTCCGAAGACGCGGACGGTGCGGATGCGGAAATTCTCCGGCTTGATGTCGCGATGGACGAAACCGCGCGCGTGGATTCCGGAAACGCTCTGAACGGCCTGGAAACCGATGCCCAGCAGGCGTTGCAGGGCCTGGCCCGTGCGCAGGTCGTGCTGCAGGGTGCCGAGGGAATCGTGGAGATCCTGGCCGTCCAAATATTCCATCACCAGGCAGGCCTTGCCCTGCATCGTTCCGAACCGCAGGACGCGGGGACCGACGCCTTCCGGCAGGCTTGCGAGGATTTCGTATTCGCGGCGGAGAAGGGCCGTCACCAGGCTTTCGGGGATGCCGCTGTCTTCCGCGACGTCGGCCAGCTTGATGGCGACGGTCACGCCGTTTTCCAGCGAATAGCCGTGGAAGACGCGGCTGCAGCCGCCGCTGCCCACTTCCTGGCCGATGCAGTATTCGTTGCCGATGTCGTCCTCTCCGCCGCCCTGGTAATTGAGACGGACGGGCCAGGCGCGGGAAACGGATTCCAACATCGGCTGCAGCAAAAGCCGGGGAACGAGGCCATTCAACGCGTTGGCGGCGGCGGTCCGCTCCAAAGCGGCGAGAGCCCCCTGGACGCGCTCGCGCTCCCGGCCGTTCATTCCTAAGATGCCCGGCTCTTCCAGACTTTGACGCAATGCACTCACCGCTGGCTGCAGAGCGGTCAAACTCACCTGCGCCTGCTGGGTCAAATTCCAGAGACCGGACAGGGCCGGGATCGTCGTCGGATTGAATAAAGCGAGACTCATGGTGCTTTATTGTTTTCGACGCAAAAACGAAAATGTTGCGTTTCTACCTCCGGAAAGGAGCACGCAGGAGTGGCTATAAGCCGCTGAAATAAGGCGCTTTTCTTAAATTTCTGGCTTTAATTTTAGGACGATTTCGGGATCAGCACTTCAAGGGGTTAGGGACGACGTCGAAGATCATCGTGCGGGAGTGCGGCGGCCGGTCGGTGGGCGAATGATCCGGAGGGGGCGTTTCGAAGTGCTGTTCGGACCAGTGGGAAAGGACGTGAACCACCTGCCCCAATCCGTAAGGGAAACGGAGGAACAAGGCGGCCCCGGCTTCGCCGAACTTGCGGCCCAGGTCTGAGGCGCTCGCCAGCACTGTCACGCGGCTCTTATCGATGGCGCCCATGGGGTAGGAGCAGTTGGAGACCTTCCAAAAACCGGGGTACAGGGTGTCCGACAAAACGTTCAGGGTCGGATCAAAGGGAACGGTCTTGGTGATTTCCACCAACGACGACTCTTCGGTGATCACCGGCTGACGGCTGACGATGGGCCGGCCTCCGTCGTCCACGAAGGCGTCCAGGAGGTGAAAAGACATCCAATCGCTGGTCATCAGGCAGCCGCCGGAACGCACCCATTCGGCGATCCTTGCGGGAGAGCGGTCGGAGAGCTTCTGGCCGCAGCCGACGAAAAGATAGCTGGCGCCCGCCAGCGCCGCGTCGCTGATGCGGAGACGGTCGATGACGGGCCGGTGCGGGACGTTGAATTTATCGAGGACGCAGTCCATGCGGTCGTGGGCGGTGGTCACCAGAACGCGTTCGGCGGGAATGGTGGGCGGCCGCAAGGGAATGAGGGACCCGCCGCTCGCCGACGCCGGAAGAACGGCGGCTGGAAACAGCTGAGCCAAAAACCCCGTCCCGATTCCCGAAACGCCCTGCACGTGAGGCTCCTTAGATACAAATTCCGCTTAAGACGGGGCAATATCGCATTCCAAGGGGAAATGTTGCTAGCTTCAATTACGAGCCGTAGCGAGTGCTGTCCCGCGGGAAGCGGGACTTAAATTTCGGGCGCTAAACGGGCTTCGCGCCGACCAGCTCGGAGAGGAATCTGCGGCTCTTTTCGCTCACTTTCGTGCGGCGGAGGATCCAATCGACCACGAAATGGTTCTTCCACCACTTCTGGCGGGAGACTCTCTTCCCCAGGGGTTTCAAGACCTGCTCCCGGAGGCGTTTCCAATAAACCTTCTCGTCGAAAGAGCCGTTGGTGAGAGACAGGGCCAGCATGGCGGCGGATTTGAGCCCGAAGAAGAGGCCGTCCTTGGATAAGGGATGGATGAAACCGCCGGCGTCACCGATGGCCACCCACTTGGGGCCGATCAAATGCCGGCGCTCGATCTTCGGAACGATGGGGATCTGCGCGACGCTGCGGCCCAGGTCCGTGTGCAATGGAACATCGAGCAGGCGCTGCACGATGCCGTCCAACTTTTCGATCAAGGGGCGCGCGTGGAGCTGGCGTCCGGTGGACCACAGGCGCACCGCCGTCCCGGAGCCGTTGGGCAACGCGGAGAAACAGCCGGACATTTCGGGCAAAAACTTGATCACGCCGACGTGCCCCTCGAAGGGCGCGACGATGTCGTAGCCGATCTCCAGCGTCATCTCCTCGGAGAGCTCGCCCAACCCTAAAGATTTGCGCGCCAATCCCCCGCCGCCGTCGGCCGCCACCAGAAAATCCGCCTTGGCCTCGGCGCCCCGGAGCTGAAGGGTCCAGCCGTTCGCGGTCGCCGCGAATCCCTCCGCCTTGTGCGGGCTGAACGCGACGCCGGAGACCTCGCACTTGCGCCTGAGAAATTCCGTGATGTCGTCGCGGAGCGCCACCGGCAGAGGCGGCTCGAAGGGAACTTGAATCTCGCGGTTGCGCGGCGAGAGCAGCCGCAAACCCCGGAGGGAGACGAAGCGCCCGAAATCTTCGAAGAGCGGCATCTCCGAGAGCACGGGCCCCGACAACGCCCCGCCGCAGGGCTTTTCCCACGCGTTCTTGGGGTCGTATACCGTCACCGCATGGCCCTTCACCGCAAGCAGCAAGGCGGCGTAGAGGGAGGTCGGCCCGGTTCCGAGGAGTGCGATTTTTTGGCCCATTTACGGAACGAGAGCGAAGACGCGCGCGGGAGCTCCCGAACCGCCGGCGATCTTGAGCGGCGTGACGACGATGGTCGCGCCCTGGGGTGGAAGTTTTTCGAGGTTCGTCAGTCCTTCGATGGCGTATTTGTCGGTCTTCAGCAGCACCTTGTGCGCGCAGTAGGCCTCGCTGCGGCCCGGATCGATGCTCAAGGTGTCGGTGCCCAGGGCCCGGACGGCGCGGTTGTGCGCGAGGTAATCCACGACGTCGCAGGAAAATCCCGGCGAATGCATCACGCCCAACTTGTCGCGGTTCATGAAGTCCTTGGGCCGGTACCACTTCGACTCCCAGCCCGTGCGCAGGATCACGATGGAGTTGCGCGCGATCGGCCCGTAACGCAACTCCCAGGCCTTCAGGTCGTCGGTGGTGAGTTCGTAGTCGGGGTTGCGTTTGGATTCCTCGACGACGTTGATGACCACGGCACGCCCCGCGAGCTCGGAAAGTGTAATCCGGTCCACCGTCCTCCCGTTCGGCCAGAAATGCCGGGGAGCGTCCACGTGCGTTCCCATGTGCTCCGCGGCGGAGAATCCGTAGGAGAGGTAGCCGTCGTCGTAATCGGACAGCTTTTGAAGATGGAACGGCTGCGCGTCGGAGTACTGCGGCATCGTGATTTCGAGGGCGTGCGTCAGATCGATCAAGGTCTGCTTCCACAGGCGCCCCTGGGTCACCGCGAAGGCGGAGGCCGGTATCAAGAGGGCGACGAGGACGGCCCGAACTGCGATGGCGCGATGCATGAGAGGGGCGAAATCAGTACAGCGGGGGCAAAAAATCAATCACTAATCTTCAAAAGGTCCATCGAACCGCCGATGCGAGGGTGCAGAGGGCGGGGCTAGAAAGCGACCCCGACGCCCACGCCGGCCCGCGTGTCCGTCCCGCTATGCGAAATCAGCGGCGTAATCGTCGTTTTCGCCTTCTTGGGGATCAAGGCGCCGATGCCGGCCCCGATGGCGCCTCCGACAAGCGCCCCGCCGGGAATTCCTATCGCGAGCCCCAGCGTCCTCAGCCCCTCGCAGTCTCCGGGGTCTCCGCTGTCGTCGCAGTTGCCAACTCCGGCCACGAGGCCAGCAAGAAGCGCCAGGGTCCCGGCTCCGATGCCCATGCCCAGGAGCGCGTGCGAGCCCGTCGGTTCCTTGGAACTGGCCGTAATTCGCTCGATGCGTTCGGCGGGAATTTCTGAAAAGCCCGACTCCGTCCGGATCGCCACCCCGCTCTCTCTCTTTTCGAGCGATCCGCCTTCGGCACGATAGCGCGCCTCGGTCCCTTTCATTTTGATCTCATAGACGTAGTCGGGATCGAAGCGGGCCTCGGACAAGGTTTGATTCTTAGGATAGCGCGTAACGTGGCGGCCGGCCGAAGCGCATCCGAAAGAGGAAACGATCAGGACGGCGATCAATGCCGCGGCGAGAGTCTTTTGCATAAGGGGGAACCTCCATTGCCGTGCTTAGTGCAAGGCGCGGGCCAACGGAGGCCAAGGGGGGAAAACGGATTTTTGCCGGATTTTGCCGGAGATTGCCGGGGAACGGCGCCGGACGAGCTACGATTTATTCTTCAGTCGGATCGACTCGCGTCGGATCACCCGCATGGCCGCGGGCAGGCTTTTCTTGACGCCCCACTTGAGAAGGAACTTGGGGATGGAGGCGCCCGGATCGGTGTCCACGCGGTAGCGCAGAAGCGTGCGGCTCTTGTCTCCTTCGAAGGGCTGGAGGTGAAGCTCGCCGGTCAACGACCGGATATTGCCGGCGCGGCTCTCCCAGCGCGTTTTGTAAACGCCCTCGGCGGAGTTCGTTTCGTCGGCGAAGTTCTCGATGATGTACCAGCGGTCCGACACCGGCCAGGGCAGGTTGAAAAACTGGAAGGTGTAATTCCGCCACGTCGACCCCTTTGCCCGGTCGGCGACGGGATCGACCGTGCGGTCCCCCATCGCCTTGTAGAAGACGTCGACTTTTTTCGTGTCCTTGGCTTGGGCAAGAATCGCCTCGTCCACGGCCCGGCAATCGATCATCTCGGGAAGGTGGTATCCGTTCCAGTCGTTGGCCTGGATGAAAAGCCGCCACACCACCTCGGGCGGGGCCTCGACGACGCCTTCCATTTCGCCCCACACGCCTTTTTTGAGATAGCCGCCGTCGGTCCACACCTCTCCGGCGCGGAGCCGCTCGTCGCGAGGCTTTTCCGGCGGCCCGGCGAAGGCGGACGCGAAGAGGAAGGAGCAGAGAAAGCCGCTTAAGAGTCGTAAAAATGTTTTTTTCATAGAGTTAGACAAGCCTGTGTTTCTTCAAACGGTCGAACAAGGTGCTTCGGGCGATACCCAGAAACCGCGCCGCCTCGGAGACGCTCCCGCGCGCCCGGCGCAGGGCCTCGGAGAGACGGCGGGATTCCTCCAGCCGGATCTCGTCGCGGACCGTGGACGCCGGGACGGAGGCGATCTCGACCGTCTCCGGCCCCATAATCCTTTCGGCGTCGAGGCGCAAATCTTCCGCCGTAAGCGCCGGACCGCCGCTTAAGATGGCCGCGCGCTCGACGATGTTCTGCAACTCGCGCACGTTGCCGGGCCAGTCGTAGCGTCCGAGATGGTGGACGGCCTCGACGTCGAAGACGAGCGAGCGTCCGAGCTGGCGATTGAATTTCTGTAGAAAGAAGTTGGCGAGGTGAGGAACGTCCGCCATCCGCTCGCGGAGCGGCGGAACATGGATCGGAACGACGTTCAGACGGAAGAACAAATCTTCCCGAAAACGGCCGGCGGCCATCTCGCGCTTCAAGTCGCGGTTGGTCGCCGCCACGACGCGGACGTCCACGGGGAGGGTCTTATTGCCGCCGACGCGCTGAACTTCCTTTTCTTGCAAGACGCGCAGGAGCTTCACTTGAATCGCCTCGGGGATTTCCCCCACTTCATCCAGGAAGATCGTACCGCCGGCGGCGGCCTCGAAGCGGCCGGGCCGCGCCTGCTCGGCGCCGGTGAAGGAGCCCTTCTCGTGGCCGAACAACTCGCTTTCCAAGAGGTTGGCCGCCAAGGCCGCGCAGTGGACCGGCACGAAGGGCCCCGGGGCACGCCGGCTCGCGGCATGCAAGGCGCGCGCGACCAGCTCCTTGCCCGTCCCGGTCTCGCCCAAGATCAACACCGTCGCGTCCGCGACCGCCGCCTTGCGGACGATCTCGGAGACGCCCTTCAGGCCCGAGGAGGATCCGATCATCCCTTCGAAATCGTAGATCTCCTTGACCTCCGCCTCCAATGCTTCGGCCCGCACGGCCTTTTCCCGCAGCTCGTTCAACTTCGCCGCCCTCTGCTTGTAATCGTCGAAGGCCCGATCGATGGCCGGCTGGATCTCCGCCTTCCGCCAGGGCTTCACCAGATAATCGTGCACGTGGCCGCGGTTGATGGCGCTCAAGAGGAGGTCGGCCTCGGTGTAGGCCGTCAGAATCATGCGAACGGTCTGAGGCTTGAGAGTCACGAGCCTCTCGCACAGCTCGATCCCCGTCATTCCCGGCATACGTTGGTCGGCGATGATCAGCGGAAACTCCTCATTCTCCAGGAGATTGAGGGCGTCGGCGGCGGAAAGACAAGTCTTCACCAGATAATCCTCCCCGAAGGCGCGCTTGAAGGCCTTGAGGTTGGCTTCTTCGTCGTCGACGTAGAGGATGGCGGGACGAAAGGTCTGCATGCGCCACAAATAAGGTAAATCTTCAAAAGGGCCAATCCCTTCTTGATCCATCTATGAAAGCCGGCTATGATAGCTCTTTGTTAGGAGATCCCATGGCTCAAGAAACGCGAGTCAACACGGTCGACGCCAAGAACCGCCTCAACGAGCTTTTGACGGAAGTCGAAAGAACCAAGCGCCCTCTCGTGGTGGTGAGACGCGGTAAACCGATCGCCGTAGTGATCGATTATGAAAGCTATGAGGAGAGCGGCAAGATCGAAGGCCCACACACGAAAAGCGCCCTTTCAAAGGAGCTTCTCTCCTTCCATGAGCGCCTTAAGAAAAAGTATCCCGAGGGCACGGGCGATTCGGTGGAAATCTTAAGACAGATGCGGGCGGATCGGGGCGGTGCTTGATGAAAATTTGCGTCGACGCCAGCCTGGTTCTCAAATGGCTCGTACCGGAAGAAGGGAGCGAAAAAGCGCTGGCTCTCTATAAAAAGTGGGAGGACCAAGGCGTTTCGTTTCTCGCGCCCGGTTTGATCGACCACGAAATCGGAACGACCCTGAGACAAAAGGTCCTTCGTGGGCTTCTACATCCGGACGACTTCTACATGGTGAACGATTTCTATAAGAGACTGAACATTCTGCTCCTTCATCCGGTCGATCTGATCCCTAAATCGTTGGCGATCGCCGCAACCATTTCCCAACCCACGATTTACGACGTCAGCTATCTCCTTCTGGCCAAAGAGCAGAATATCGACTTCGTAACGGCCGACCGCCGCTTCTTTGAAGCGGCGTCTCCTTTGTTCCCACTCGTAAAATTATACTCTTCACTGAACTGATTTTTTAAATTCCACGATTGATGTTTTCTGCAGGGAACAGGGGCTGGTGCCGGATATCGTCGATTTCTTCGAAGGACGAAAAATCTAAAATTGAGAGTCTTTTTAGTATAGAATATAGTATATTTTATAGCTTGCCTTTCCAATATAGCCTATTTTATAGTCTATTTTATGAAAGGTCTTCTTCAAACGCCGCTGATTCCGGAAGTTCTCACCCTCGTCCAAAAGATCTCTCGATTTAAGGGCGAGTGGTCCAAGTCGGCGGACACTCAACGCGAGTTTTACGCCTCTCTCCAGAAAACGATCATCATCACGTCCGCCGGCGCGTCGACTCGCATCGAAGGGGCAAAGCTCACCGACGAAGAAATCATCAAAAGGCTCTCCGGCCTAAAAATCCAAAACATCCGCGATCGCGACGAAGCGGAAGTGGCCGGATATATCGACTGTAAAAAATACGTCTTCGACCATTACGGAGAAATCCCGGTATCGGAGCATTCGGTCCGCTCCCTTCACCAGATGATGATGGCCTATATGCCGGAGGCCCTCTTCCCGCTCTCGCAACGCGGCGCCTATAAAAACATCACGAATTCCGTCGTCCGCATCGATCACGACACGGGAGACCAGGAGATCGTCTTTGAAACGACGCCTCCGGGTCCGCAAACGGAAGCGGCCATGCGGGAGCTCGCCGGCGAATTCGTCGCCTTCATCGCGGATCCGAACTATTCCGATCTCGAGGTTATCGCGGCCTTTATCGTCGAGTTCCTGGCCATCCATCCGTTTCGCGACGGGAACGGCCGCATCAGCAGGTTGCTCACCGATCTTTGTCTGCTTCGGCAGGGCTACGATTTCTGCATGTATGCCTCCCACGAGAAGATCATCGAGGACAGCAAGCAGCAATACTATGTGGCCTTGCGTCAAACCCAATCGACATTGAAGACGAAGCCGGACTTGAATCCCTGGCTTCTCTACTTCCTGCGGGTTTTGGAGAGGCAGACTCAGTTCTTAAACGACAAGCTTGAGCCGAAAAAGCCCGGCACTCTGACGAAGTTGGAGCAGCAGGTCTTCGACCTGGTTCGGAATCATCAACCGGCGACGTTCGGTTTCCTGTTGCGTGAAACGGGGATCAAGAAGCCGACCCTCAAGAGCATACTGGCCCGCCTCAAGGAGAGGAACGTTCTCGCTATGGAAGGAGAGCGCAAGGGTAGCCGCTATCGGTTGAGATAAGGACATCAAGAAACGGGCAATCGGACGACGAACTCGCTGCCTTTCCCCGCTTCCGACCGCACATCGACCCGCCCACCGTGTTCGCGGACGATGCGTTCCGTCAGCGCTAATCCCAACCCCGTGCCTTCTCCCTGCGGCTTGGTGGTGAAAAAGGGATCGAAGATTCGCCGCAAATTCTCCGGTGAAATGCCGGGGCCGTTGTCGCGGACCGAGAGAAGGACGTTCCCGTCCTTTCGGGAGGTCGTCACCGCCACCTCGCCTTCTCCGTTTTCCAACACCGCCTCGACGGCGTTCGAGAGCAGGTTCAACACCGCCTGCCCCAATTCGCCGCGGCGGCCCCGGAGCTTCGGAATCTCTCCCAGCACCAGATTGACGGCGACGCGTTCCCCCGCCCGCGGCTTGATCAAGGCGGACGTCCGGACGACGACGTCGTTCAAGTCGACCGGCTCCGAAGTTTTCCGCGCGGGCTCGAGGAGGAAACGAAAATCGTCCAAGATCAGGCGCATGCGGTCGGCGCCCTCCTCCATATCGGCGACGATCTCCTTCATCTCCGGAGAAACGGCCTTCTCCTTGAGGACGTCTAAGTTGGCGACGATGAAATTGAGAGGATTCTTCAACTCGTGCGCGATGCCCCCGAGCGCGTTTCCCAGGATGGCCATGCGCTCGGAAGACGCCAGACGCATCTGCGCCTCGTGCAATTGAGCGAGCAGTCCTCCGGCGAAGACGGCGGCCGGGAACAACAGGACAACGGGAGAAGCCAGGTTCAGCGGCACGGGAACGCCCGCCGCGAAAATCGCCGCCGCGGCGGCGAACGGGACGCTGAAGGCGATCAATTGGCCCCGCAGAAGGAACCGGGCCATCAGACGGTCGGACTCCCTTTGAGGATGTTTGAGCAACGCGTACAAGCGCCCCATCCAAAAGAAATAGGCGGCCGCGAGATAGAGGACGACGGCCGCCTCGACCGCGGCCCAAAGATCGGGACGCGCCTTGAAAAGATAAAGATAAGGCACGGCCAGCGCCGCGCTGACCGCGTAAGGGACGGCGACGAGACGGCCCGACCTCGCGAAGCCTTCGGGAAAGACCAGCGCGAAGTGGAACATCGCCGCCGGCAAAAAGACGAAACACGCCAGCTCCGCGTAGAAGAACCGGTGGTTCAGATGAAAATCGGGACTCAAGAGGAGATAAAGCCCGGCCAGGGCGTGAAACAGGAAAAGGATTTTTCCCGGACGCCCGAGAAAGCCCCTCAAGACGGCGCCGGCCGAAACGAAAATCACCCCGGTGACGGCGGGCAGAAGAACGACGCCCAGATAATCCTGAAACGAAAAGACAGACGGGCCCTTCCAGCCCGGCAGAAAAAAGCGCCCCTCCAGGCCGTTTGCGAAGACGAGGCGGCCGGGAAAACTCCGGCCGATCCACGCGGAGGCGTCCCAAAGGACGAAGACGAGGGCGGCCCAGACCGCGAGAACGGCGAGAAACGCCGGAAACGGGAGGCGTTTCATTCGTTGGAAGGCTGCCCGGGATATTCGGGGGCGGAATCATAGGCGGGCGCGCTCGGGAAATCGAAATTCCTCTCCCGCTGCTTGTTCAAGGCCGCCATGACGACGAAGGTGTAGACGATGATCATCGCCAGCGTCGGCAGGACATACACGGCGCCGACGATGCCCAAGGCGCGGATCAGGCCCCGCGATCCGTCGTAACCGGCGGGCTTGAGCGTTTCTTCTAGCGCGATCATCCGCGCCGCGAGCGGCGGGTGAGTCGCCAGCCACGTGCCCAGGGTCAGCCATCCGCTGTTCAAGTCCTCCACCTGCCGCGCCATCGCCTGCAAATTGACCTGGGGTCCGCGCTTGGCGCCGGCTGCCAAGATCGTCAGCCCGCGCATCGCGCCCTCCGTCCGCCCCGCGCCCGCCAAACCGTAGCGGTCGCACGTGTATTCGCGGGCGCGCGAAAGCGCCGAGCCTAAAAACGGCACGAACAATCCCGGCAGTAAGAACCACAGATATTTCAGATGCCCTTCCTTGATGTGCCCCAGCTCGTGGGCGACGATCATGTCCCGCGCGGCCGTGTCCTCGCCGCAGGCCTCCAGCAGGTCGGAGTAGAGGATGATCACGTTGGACTTGAAGAGCTTCGTGGCCATGGCGTTCAAAAGCCCGCCGGCCTGAACGACGTAGGCGTCGGGGACGGCGTCAAAACCCATGCGGCGCGCGAGGCGTTCGACGGACTGATGCAGATCCGGGAACTGATCCGGCCCAAGCTTCACGCCGCTGCCCTTCACGTGGGCGATGAAGACGACGTGGCCCACGAAGAGGACGACGCCGATCAGGCCGATATAAACGATGCCGAAAACGGAAATGCAGAGCGCGAACCAGACGAAGAACGAGAAGACTCCCACCAGCCAGAGCAGCGGTTTTTCCATGGGCCAGGGTTCGACTTTGATGGTGTCCATACGCACCTCCCTCGTGAGTTTCCCTTCATAAGGCTTTTGAAAGGAGCAAGCAACTTAGGATCGCGACCGGCGATAAGCGCCGCATGGTTTTGCTCAACCCCTTCTCGGGAATGGCCGGCGGGCTGTCCGCTGCGGCGAATGTTTCCACGATCGCCTCCGCCGCCGGTACCGTCGCGACCGCCGCCTCCGAATCGTCCTTCGCCCTCCAGCGCCCGCGCGCGTCGTTCGCCTCCGGCCTCGCCTTCGCCGTTTCTTTAAGCCTCTTCGGAAGCCTGCCCGCCTTGAGCGGCTGCGGCCGCACCGGGCTTTACGGACCGGAGAACGACGCGCCCGTGGCCGACGCCGGAACCGGCGGCGACGGAGGAACGCGCGACGCGGGAGTCTCCGACGGCGGAATGGATGCGGGCACGGTGATCCCCGCCTACATCTCCGACTTGGATTGCGACGATGTCCCCGACCTGATCGACAATTGCCCCCTCACCCCCAACACGAACCAGATAGATTCCGACCGCGACGGCATCGGCGACGTCTGCGACAACGATTCCGTCAACCCCGACTCGGACAACGACGGCATCGTGGACGGCGTCGAATTGTTCCAATTGGGAACCGACGTGACGAAGGCGGACACGGACGGCGACGGAATTCTCGACGGAGCGGACGCCTGCCCCTTGAGCGCCGGGCCCACCGGGAGCCAGGGCTGCCAGCCGGCGCCGCCGACTTGCGAGATTCAGGCCGTGCCCCTGCCCTTCACCCTGTGCGACGGAACGATGGTGGACGGTTTCCGCATTCTCTGGAACGTGGGGAATGCGTCCACGGCGGCGTTGAAGGAAGGGACCGCCGAGCTGACGCGAAAACACTTGGGCCAGGTCTACGTCTACCCCCCGGACGCCCGGACCTACGAGATCAGCGCCGAGTCGCCCTTCGGAAACTGCGCGAACGCGGTCACCGTCACGCCTTAGGAATCCGCCGGCGCAGCGCCTCGAACTCCTTGCGCTCGGCCTCGTTCATCATCCCCTTTTCCAGATCGACAAGCGCGGAACGGGCCTCCTCCGAACGCCCCAAATCGGCGCATGCCTGGGCCAGCCCCAGCAAGGCCGGCGCCCGAAAACGCTCGAGGGCCGCGTGGCGGCGGACCAGCCGGGCCGCGTCCCGGTAGGCGTCCCTGCTTTCCACGGCGTCCCCGTTCTCCAACTCCACCTTGCCCAACTCGAGATACCCTTGCGTCAAAAACTGAAGCTGCGAGAGCGACGGAGGCACCTGCGACTCCAGCGTGTCGATGACGTTCTTCAAATAAAGCAGCGCCCGCCCGCGGTCGCCCTGGATGCGGTAGACGATGGCCAAGTTGACGGCCACGGCGACGCTGACGTCCAGGTTCGCCTGATGCTGCGCGAGCTCCAGGGCATTCTGGTAATTCTCCGCCGCCTGGTCCCAATCCTTCTGCCGGTAGGCGATGTTGCCCAGGCCGTTGAAGGCGTGCAGCAGAATTTCTTCGTTCTTCAGGTCCCGCGCCGCGTCGATGCAGACCTTGTAGAGACGGACGGCATCCGGAAAGTTTTTGAGAAAATAGCAGCTCTCCGCCCAACCGTAATAGGCGTAGGCGCGCTTGGTGAGGTGGCCGATCCGTTCGAAGTAGGCCGCCTGCTCCTCGAAGAGACGGCGGGCGTCCTCGAACTGGCCCAAGGCCAGGCGGATGCTCGCCAACTCGTTGTTCAGGACCTTCTTCTTCGCGTCCTCGGAAAGCGTCCGCCAGCGCGCCTCGGTCTCCTCCGAGATCTTCAAGGCGTCGGCGACCCTTCCCTCGCGCATCAGGAGGCTCGCCTTGAAATTGGCCAGAATCATCTCCTCGACCCCTTCGGGGTTTTCTTCTTCGTGCTCCTCCAACAGGGTTTGCGAGGCCTGCAGCGACTCCCTGGCCAGCGACCAGCGCCCCTCCTTCAGAAAGACGCTCGCCATCTCGCGGAAGGTCTGCTGGACCCAGCGCCAGCGGTCCGGGTTCGCCCTTTCCTTTTTCAGCGCCTCGCGCGTCTCCTCCAAGATCTTCAGCGCCTCCGCGCTCCGCCCCGCGCGGAAGAGAGCCCTCACCTGCTTGAGCGCACCGTCCACGCGCCTCACCGGATCGGGCGCCAGCCTCGCCCCGTCGCCGTAGGCGTCCGCGGCCTCCAGCCAGCGGTGGCGGGCAGCCATGGCGTCGCCGTACGCCATGCGGTGGCGCTGCCGTTCCGCGGCGTCCGACGTCCCGAAACCCAGGTGAAAATGCGCCGCCTCGTCGTTGCCGGTCTCCATCAGGAACTCCTCGCCCAACGCCTGATGAAGTTTTGCCAAACGTTCGGAATCCGTCCGGCGCGCGATCCATTCCCGAAAACTGGGATTCAAGAGCCGCGCGGTCCCGCCGGGCTCGGCGTCGACCAAGCCTTCTTCCTTAAGCAGGTCCCAGGCCCCGCTCTCCGAAATCTCCGCCAGCTTGGAAACGCGCGCTCTCTCCAGCGGGGCTCCGGCGAGGGCGACGACCTCCAGCGCGCGCCGGGCCTCCGGAGAAAGGCGCCCGTACTTGGCCTTGCAGAAGTCGTTCAAGGTCTTGGGCACCTGAAGCTTGTCGAAATCGACGCCCAGGTCCCGCACCATCCCCGGCGACCAGCGGCCCTGGTCGTCGAAGATCTGATGCGAGCGGATCAAGGCATGCAGGAGCTCGGTCAAGATCAGCGGGTTCCCCGAGGAGCGCGCGAACAATTCGTCCACCAGCGTCTCCGGCGGCTCCGCCACGCCCAGGACGGACGCGGCGAACTGCCCCACGTGCGGCTTGGAGAAATCCCCGACCGGGATCGCGAGCAATCCCCCTCCCGGCTTGGCGGGAACCGAACCGGCCAGGACGATCAGGAAGGGATGGCGCTGCAATTGCCGCATCCAGTGCTCGGCCGCGATCACGTCGGCCTCGTCGGCGTCGTCCTTGACGAGGATCGCCGGCCCCTTGAGATCGCCCGGGGAGACCTGGGACAGGTCGTGGACCGGCACGGCGTGGAGCTGGGCGTGGTAGCGGAACTCCTTCAACAGGCGGGTCTTCCCCGTCCCGGCCGCGCCGGACAAAAGCGCGCCGCCCTTCAGCTCGCTTTGGGTGACGAAGATCCGGTCGAAGACCGAGACGAGCGTCCTCCACTCGTTGTCGCGCCCCACCAGGCGCCCCTCGCCCGGGAGATAGGCGAGCGCGGTCGCCTCCGTTTCCAGAGGGTATTTCCGCCGTCCGCTCCAGTTGAGGTCGCGGATGACCTGGTCCGCCCGGTGATAGCGCTCGGCCGGGTTCTTCCTGAGTATTTTTTCCAGGACGGGATCCAGATACGCCGGAGCCTCCGAAGACTGGGAGGAAACCGCCGGCGCCGCCCACATCTTCTGCAGCTCCAGCGTCTTCCGGGAATCCTCGGCCTGGAAGGGATTCTTTCCGGTCAGGCATTGGTACCAGGTCACTCCCAGCGAATAGAGGTCCACGCGCCCGTCCCGCCGCTCGGCGGCCACCAGCGATTCCGGCGCCATGTAGGCGGGGCTGCCGACCAGCATGCCCTTGGCGCGAAAGGCGGTCAGTCCGAAGTCGATGAGCTTGGCGCCTTCGTCCCGGGAGACGAGGATGTTTTCCGGCTTGATGTCGAAATGGTAAACGCCCTGGCTGTGCAGGTAGCTCAAGGCGCGGAGGATCTGGACGAAAAACTCCTCGATGCGCTCCGGCGCGGCCTTCCGCGTGGCCTCGAAGATGTCGGGGCCGTCGATGTATTCGGTGGTGAAGTAGTAGAACTTCTCCTTGGAGTCGTAACCGAAATCCAAGATGCGGACGATGTGCGGGTGGCCCAACTTCGTGAGCGTCCGGAACTCCCGCTTGAAGTTCTCCAGGGTCTCTTCCGCGGAGAGATCGCCTTGGTCGAGCACCATCTGCTTCAAGGCCACCTTCCGCCCGTCGGCTTCCGCCAGATAGACGCAGCCGCTGAAACCTTCTCCCAGCTTCTTTAAGACCTTATATTTGCCGTCGATCTTGGCCAAGAATCCCCCGGAACGTACACGATCGACGATAGCACATTCCGTCGAAATCCAGCCAGCGAGAGAACCGGCGCGTCAAAGCTCCGGCGCGAACGGCCCTCCCGTGTGGCCGATCGTGTTCCTCATCCCGTCCGGATCGGAGAATCCGGCGTCCGGATTGCCGGCGTGGAACGCCGGGCTGTCGGACCGCAGCGAAAAATCGGAGTCGTCGACGAACAAGGGGTCGGCGTCGAGGTTGTCGGAGATGGCATCGTCCGGCGAGAGGGCGCCCGCTTCCACGCCGGTGATGTTCATGCCTCCGTCCTCGCCTCGAATCAGCACGGCGGCGATGGCGTTACCGTGGAAGACGTTGAAGGCGAGCGTGGCGTTGCGCGCGTCGTCCGCGAGGTGGCAGATGCCCCGCCCGGCGTTGCCGGCCAGGATGTTGTTCTGGATGGACGGAAGGCCCGAACCACGGGTCAAAATGCCGTTGCCGTCCCCGTTCACCACCGTATTGTTCACGACGAACGGGGAGGCGTCCTCGATCAACACGCCGTGGACGTCGGACTCGCCCGAGCGGGCGCTGCGATTGACCAGATTGTTCACGATGGCGACCTCTCCGTCACCGGTCACGTAGATCGCCGCCCCGTCCACCGAGGCGCGATTGTCCTCGATCACGTTGTTCCTGATCACGGCGGAGGCGTTGAAGACGCCGATCCCGCCCCCGCGCTCGGCGTTGCCGCCGCGGATCGTGAAACCCGCGACAGCCGCGCCTTCCACGCCGTCGAACAGGATCACGGGACCCGATCCTCCGGCGTCGATCGCGGTTGAGCCAGGCCCTTCCTCGCTTTCGAGGGTCACGCCTTCCGGAATCCTCAAGGGGAACGTCTCTCCCGTCGTCGAGGGGGAATAGACGCCGGGCCGCACTCTGACGACGGCCGGTCCCGTCG
>DASUFF010000064.1:0-14733 GCA_036274695.1 bacterium
AGCGCCTACGAACTGGACCGCTGGCACTTCGAGGCGCCCGCGGAGGACCTGCTTTTCGTGGGCGACGTCCACACCCCGCCCGAACGCATGGCGGCGGTCCGCTACCACGACCCCACGGAGGGCGAGCGCTATTGCCACCACACCGAATCGGCGACGGTCCAAATCCGCATTTTAAGGAAATCGAAATCCGGCTGGGAAACGGTCAAGACGTTGAACGCCCGAAACTCGGCGGCCCTGGAAGTCGTCATGCGCCGCCACGACCCCCGCGTCCCGCTGCTTCTACCTTAATCTTTAGACTTTGGTCCTTGGACTCTGGACTTACTCCGCCCACTTCTGGGGCGACTTCGCGAACTTCTCGATCAGCGCCCGTTCCGACGTGCCGATCCGCTCTCCTTCGACCGCCACATCGACCAGCGCCTTTAGATTTGTGAGCGTGTGCAACCGGCACCGGTCCCGGCGGAAGGCGTTTTTCGAGAAAGGGAAGCCGTAGGTAAAGATGGCCACGCAGTCGTCCGCTTTGAGTCCCGCCTGGCGCAGCGCCTTCACCGCCTCGAGGCTGCTCTGGCCCGTGCTCACCAGGTCCTCCACCACCAACACCCGGTCGCCGCGGTGGAACTCGCCCTCGATACGGTTGCCCTTGCCGTGCGTCTTCGGGCTCGCGCGCACGTAGAGCATGGGCTTCTGGAGACGGTCGGCCAAAATCGCCGCGTGCGGGATGCCGGCGGTGGCGATGCCGGCCAGGGCGTCGAACTTGAGGCCCTCTTTCTTGATCAATTCGAGGAAGGCCTCCATCACCTTGTCCCGCGACTTCGGGTGAGAGAGGAGGATGCGGTTGTCGCAGTAGATGGGCGAATGAATGCCGGAGGTCCAGACGAAGGGCCGCTCCGGGCGCAACTGCACCGCGCCCAATTTCAAAAGGGCCTTGGCGACCTTCTCTTCGTATTTATTGGACGACATCGTTCACCTCGATCGTGTCTTTCCCGTCGAAAGGCGGGCTGAACACCACATAGGCCGCGGCCGGGGTCTTCGACCCGTTCGTGAAGGCGTGGACCGTTCCGCGCGTCACGCTGAACACGTCGCCTTCCTTCACTTTGATTTCCTGTTGCGCGTAGCGGAAGGTTCCCTTGCCCTTGAGCAGGACGACGGTCGCATCGTGTTTGGTGTGCACGTGAAGGCGTTCCGAGGTCTTGATCCAGACCAAGTGCGCGCTGAATTGATCGTTGCCACCCAAATTCCTGACCTCCACACCGTGCGACCAGGATTCCAACGGCCCTTCCTTCAGAAGGAGGTTGACGTCCACGGGCACGAGCGCCTTCACGCCCGGGGCGTAGATGGCCGGAGGTCCGGCCCAAACGGAGACGGAGACAAAAAGGCCCGCCAAAAGGGCCAAAAACAGGGGCGCGCGTGTGGACATGGCGACCGTCCTATAATAGGCTGCTCCCTTCGACAAGAGGATACGCCCAAGTGAAGGAAGCCCTGAACAAACTGCTCCCCGAGGTCCGCAAGCCGTCGCGCTATCTCGGCAACGAGAAGAACGCGGTAAAGAAGGATCTCTCCACCGTCGCTCTGAAAATGGCCCTGTGCTACCCCGACACCTACGAGATCGGGATGAGCAACATCGGTCTGTCGGTGCTGTATCACCTGCTCAACGACCGCCCGGAGATCGCCTGCGAACGCGTCTACGCGCCATGGACGGACATGGAGCAGAAGCTGCGCGAAAACGGCCTGCCGTTGACCACGTTGGAATCGTCGCTGCCTCTTAAGGATCTGGATATCCTGGGCATCTCGATTCCGTACGAGCTGACCTACACCAACATCCTGACGATTTTAAACTTGGGCGGCATCCCGTTTTACGCCAAGGACCGGGACGAGAGCTTCCCGCTGATTCTGGGCGGCGGCACCGGCGCCTTCAACCCCGAACCCGTGGCGGAGTTCTTCGACGCCATCGTCGTCGGCGACGGCGAGGAAGCGACGTTGGAGATTTGCGACGCGGTGAGGGAATGGAAGGCGGCGAAGAAACCGAAATCGGAATTGCTGCGCGAGCTGATCAAGATCCGCGGCGTCTACGTCCCGTCGTTCTTCGACGTCGCCTACAACGACGACGGCACGGTCCGCGAGATCCGCCCTCTGGTCGAAGGCTACACCGGCGTCCAAAAACGCACCGTCGCCGATCTGAACAAGGCCTACTTCCCCGACGCCCCCATCGTCCCGCACACGAAGGTCATCCACGACCGCATCGGCGTCGAGGTCCAGCGCGGTTGCACGCGGGGCTGTCGTTTCTGCCAGGCGGGCTACATCTACCGCCCGGAACGTCAGCGTTCTCCGGAGACCGTCAAACAAATCGTCCGCACGCAGATCAAAACGACGGGCTTGGAGGAAGTGAGCCTGGTCTCCCTCTCCATCGGCGACTACGACTGCGTGACGCCGCTCTTGAAGGATTTGATGGACGAACACGGCGCCAAGCGCGTGGGCATCTCGCTCCCCGCCACGCGGGTGGAGCAGTTGACCGAAGCCATGATGATGGAGATCAAGCGCGTGCGGAAGACGGGCTTCACCATCGCGCCGGAAGCCGCGACGGAGCGCATGCGGAACGTCATCAACAAGGGCAACTCCGAGGAGAACCTGCTGACGACGGCCAAGACCGTCTTCTCCAACGGCTGGAGCCTGATGAAGTTTTACTTCATGATCGGTCTCCCCACCGAGACCGACGAGGACGTCGTCGCCATCGCGGAGTTGGGCAAAAAGACGTTGGGCATAGGCCTCCAGCACAACCGGCGCGCGGAGATCAACTTAGGCGTCTCGCCCTTCGTGCCCAAGCCGTTCACGCCCTACCAGTGGGCGCCCCAGATCACGCTCGAAGAATGCCACCGTAAACTGGACCTGCTGCGCGCGAATCTGCGCTCCCGCAGGCTTCACCTAAAACCTCACAAGCCCGAGACGAGTTACTTGGAAGGCATTTTCTCCCGCGGCGACCGCCGGCTTTCGAAGCTGGTCGTGCTGGCCTGGGAAAAGGGCTGCCGCTTCGACGAGTGGGACGAGGGTCTGCGTTACGAAACGTGGAAGCAGGCCTGGACGGAGCTGGGCATCGACACCGTTTTCTACGTCGAGAGGGAAAGAAAACAGCACGAAGTGCTGCCCTGGGACCATCTCTTCGTGGAGATGAAGAAGGACTGGCTGTGGGAGGACTGGCAGGCGTCGCTTAAGAACGAATACATCGACGACTGCTCCACCGGCGCCTGCACGACCTGCGGCGTCTGCGACTACGGCGACGTCCGCAATCGTTCCTACGAGCAGCCCGTCTTGAACGACGCCGGCAAGGCGGTGAAGAAGAAGACCACCACCGAGGTGCGGCTCTATCAGATCGAGCCGTTGAAGGACCTGGTCCCCAATTTCCGGACGACGGTGGAAAAGAGGGCGCGTCCCGAGAACGCCTTCGTGCCGACGCAGCCGCAACACACGGCCTTTCACTACGACTGCGTCTTCTCCAAAACCGGGCCGGCCGCCTATCTGAGCCATTTGGAATTCGTCGAAGCCTTGAGAAAGGCCGTCTCCCGGGCTGAACTCCCCGTCCGCTACAGCCAGGGATTCCACCCGCAGCCGCGCATCGCCTTCGGGCCAGGGATGGCGGTGGGCAAGGAGATGTTGGATCAGGGATTCAAGATCGAGTTGGAAACGCCGGTGCCCTCGGAAGACATCCGAATTCTTTTGAACCGGGAACTGCCGGATGGCCTCATCGTCACAAGCGTCACCGCGCTTCCGGTAAATGCAAAATCGCCCGCGCCTCCCCAACCGTCGCCGGTTCTTTCCCCGTCTCCCGAATCTTAAAAATCACTTTAATATTAGCAATATAGTCCCGAGTTGACGCCAGACCCCTTTTAGTATATTCTTTATTCGCGAATCGCGAATAGAAAATATTAAAAGAACTATGATTTTAAAACCTCAAGACATTCTTGTTCTTTTGAAATTGATCTCAATGGGTCCTAAAACCTGGTCGTATCATGAGCTTGCAACGAGTTTAGGGATGAGTCCGTCAGAAGTGCATGCAGCTATTCGAAGATCCGTTGCCGCTCAACTAGCGATCGAAACCAAGAACAATATTTACCCAAATATCAGCAATCTCGAAGAGTTTCTCATTCATGGTCTCAAATATGCCTTCGTGCCGGATAGAGGCGAATTAACCCGAGGCTTCCCCACTCGCTACGCAGCACCTCCTTTGCTTAACTCCATCTCATCGGAAGAGTATCCTCCTGTCTGGCCAGACCCAGAAGGAAACACGCGCGGCTCGTCCTTTTCGCCGCTTTACAACTCGGCCCCAAAGGCGGCACTTATGGATAAAAGCCTTTATGCTCTTCTTGTAATTATTGACGCGTTGAGAGGAGGATCTGCACGCGAGAAAGAGCTAGCGGTAAAAAGAATTAAAGAAACCCTGAAACGCTATGGCAAGCAGCAACAAGCGACAAAATCTTCAAACTATTAGAAAAGCAATCGAGCGGCTTGGCCCTCTCGCCAATCAAGTCGTTCTTCTTGGAGGAGGCTCGACAGAGCTCCTTCTCACAGACCCAGGAGCCCCGACTGCGCGCAAATCCGATGATGTTGATGTAATTGCCAAATTAGAAACGCAGACTGAATATTATGCATTTGCCGATCTCTTAAGGCAAACCGGCTTTACTGAAGATACTAGTCCCGATGCTCCAATATGCCGATGGAAGTCGGACACTGGCGATCTTTTAGACATTATACCAACTAGCGAAGACGTTTTCGGATTTGGGAATCGATGGTGTGGGCCTGCATTGGCCAATGCAGAATGGATCGACCTTTCGGACACCCCTGGCTTACAAATAAGAGTCAGAAGAATTACTGCCCCATATTTTATAGCTACCAAGCTCGAAGCTTTTGACGACCGAGGCAACGGTGATTATCAGGCAAGTCATGACATGGAAGATATTATCGCCGTAATCGATGGAAGGCCGGAAATCATAGACGACACATTGGGTGCACCAAAAGATCTTCAAGACTATTTAAAAGATCGCTTTAAGCGCTTATTGAAAACAAACAAATTCCTAGAAGCATTGCCAGGGCATCTACCTCCCGATGATGCGAGTCAAAAAAGATTATCATTGGTAATCGAACGCATCCGCTCATTAGCCAATTTGTAGCGCGGCCCGCGCCTCAGCCACCGTCGCCGGCTCTTTCCCCGTCTCTCGAACCTTAAGCGCGGCCGCGGCCACGAGCTCGCCGTTGGATTTCGCCATCTCCCCATTGGGCAGATAGAAATTGTCTTCCAATCCCACGCGGATCTCGCCGTCAAGCGAGAGCGCCTCGTCCACCAACCGCCACTGGTCGCGCCCGATGCCGATCACTTCCCAATGCGAGCCTTGAGGCAGGTTCTTCGCCATGCACGCCAAGTTGCCCGGCTTGGTCGGGATGCCGCCCAATACGCCTAAAATCAGCGAGAAGTGCGCCGGCGTCTTCAGGACGCCCATATCGATGAACGGCTCGGCGTTGGCGATGTGGCCGACGTCGAAGCATTCCAGCTCCGGAACCGCTCCGGCCTTGTTGATCTGCTCCAGGCAATACTGGATGTCGCCGAACGGGTTGGAGAAGACGAAGTCGTGGTGGAACTTTTTGTTCTTCCGCGAGTAGATCGCGTAGTTCATCGAGCCCATGTTGAGGGCGCCGATCTCGGGTTTGTGGTCCGTGATGTGGGTCGTGCGTTCGGAGATCGGCAACCCGATGCCGCCCGAGGAAAAATTCAAGATCACCGGGCAGCGCTTGCGGATCTCCGCCTTGACCTCGCCGAAGACAGCCGACTCCCAGCTCGGCCCTCCGTCGGGACGCCGCGCGTGGATATGAACCACCGAGGCGCCGGCGTCGTAAGCGCGCTTGGCCTCCTCCGCAATTTCCACCGGCGAATAGGGGATCGCCGGGCACTGTTCTTTCCGCGCCAGAACGCCCGTGAGGGCGCAGGTGATGATGACTTTTTTAGGCATGGCTCGAATTTAGGAAAGCACCCGTCAAAGATCAACGTTCTTATCATTCTGAGAAGATTCTCATTTTGAGAGGGAAAACCGCCGTGTCCATTCTCTTTTGAAATTAAGATAAGCCTGTCATTTTAACCACTTAGGCGTGTCTCCGGCTCGCTTCCGGTTGGCATCCATCTTGCTGGAGATAAATCTGCGGCTATTCCGCACTAAGGGAGGTTGGGGATTATGAAAGTCATTCGTACGTTTCTTTCGGCCTTGTTGGTGATCGGCGGGCTTGGCTCCGCGACGTTGCTGTCTTTCGGCGTCGGCGGATGCGGAGGCGCCGACGAAGGGGGAATCTTGGTCGACGGCGGCGACAGTTCGACGACGACTCCGACGGGAACCACCGGCGGAACGACCGGCGCCACAACGGGCGACGAGATCATGCCCCCCCCGGGAACGACGGGTTCCGGAACCGGAGAAGCGACCGGCGGCGAAACGACCGGGGAGGCCACGACGGGCGGCGAGGGCACGACAGGCGGAGACACGACGGGCGGTGGGGAGACTTCCGGGGGATCGACCTACACGTTGGGAGAACCTCCCGTCATGGCATTTGATATATCAGCTCCCACGGTCGTCAGCGCGGACATCAACCAAGGCGACAATATCATCTTCCAGGTCGTTTTCAGCGAGCCTATCAACTTCAGTCAGCTGTCCAGCAAAAAGTCCGTGATCCTGGTCAGCGACGCGAAACTCGCGGCCGGCGCGCTGGCGGCGATCTTCACCTTCGGGGCCGTAGATCCGCTGGAAGCCGGCACGATCCCGACGACTTATCTTGCGGGGGCCGATAACAGCACCGTCTATGTCGTGGCCAACGCCACGGACGTGAAAAAATTCCGCCTCAAGGACAGCGACGGAAACTGGCAGGCTTCTCCCTATCGCTTGATGATCTTCGGCGATGATTCCACGCCGGCCAGCTCCAAGGCACGGGCGGTCGCGGATCCCGCGGGCAACGTTCTCCAGCACAAGTACGAGAAGCAATTCGATTGCGGCTCCGGCAAAGGAAAAATTCCTTGCGGCGAGACGGTCGATATCGGTACAGACCACCAAGGATGATCGATTCTAAAAAGCCGCCCCTTCTTCGACGAGGGGGCGGCTTTTTTTTCGCCTTCGTCTCGGGACTCCTGATGGTCTCGGGATATCCTCCCTGGAATCTCTGGGGACTCCACCTCTTTTCCCTGGTTCCTCTCTTCCTGGCTTTGCGATCTGCGGATCGGCCGCGAAAAGCTTCCGCGCTCGCCTTCGCCTGCGGGGCGGCGGCCATCGGCTTCGGCTACTCCTGGATGACGCGCTTTTCGGAGTGGTCGGGGTCCGTCTCTTACGCTTTTTGGGGCTTCCTCGTCCTGTATCAATCCGCTTTTTTCGCCCTCTTCGGCGCGGCCTTCGCCTCCGTCAAGCGCCGGTTGGGCCCCCAAGCGGCCCTGCTCACGGCGCCCTTCGGTTGGGTGGTTTGCGAGCACTTGGCCAGCCACGGGCCTTTCGGCGTTCCCGAATGGCTGGGACACGGCCAGTTGCACGATCCGATCCTACGCCCCGTTGCGGCGGCCCTGGGCGTGAACGGTTTGAGCTTCGCCGTCGCCCTTGTCGGCCTTTCCGCCGCCCTGCTGATCGGAGACCGCAGGCCGTCGCGCGCCTTCGTCGCCGCCGTTTCGTGCCTCGCCTTCCTCGTCGCGGCTTCAAGGACGGCGGCATGGCTCGGAAGGCCGCAAACGAGCGAGACAATCGACGTCGTCCTGCTGCAACCTCGGATCGATCCCGCTGTCCTGAACGACGGCGCCCGCGGACAGGACGTTTTGAAGGCCTACGTGGACGAAACGCAGGAACTCTTGAAGAGCGGCCCGGCGCCGGACATCGTGTTCTGGTCGGAGATGGTCTTTCCTTATAGCTTCAATGAAACGGGACCGACCCGCCGCAAGATGGCCGAGGCGCTGGCCGATTATCCCGGAGAATTGATCTTGGGGGGCCCTGAGAAAAACGGGGACGACTTTTTCAACTCGGCCTACCTTGTCTCCGGCGACGCCATCGAAGGCGTTTATCGAAAGGTACGTCTCTTTCCCTTCGGCGAATACACGCCACTTCGGGGATTTTTGAGTTTTCTCCGGAGGGATCTGCCCCTGAAACTCCGCGCCCAAGACTACAGCTCCGGCGGAAACGCCGCCCCCTTGAATGCCCGAGCGGGGCGTATCGGCATGTCCATCTGCTTCGAATCCGTCTACGCCGACTTTATCCGCGAGGAAGTCGCGAACGGCGCCGAAGTCCTGGCCAACCTGACCAACGACGGATGGTTCGCCGGGAGCGCGGTGGATGAGCATCATCTTTTCGTCGGATCGATGCGCGCCGTGGAGAACGGCCGCTATTTCCTGCAAATCGCCAGTTCGGGCTTGAGCGCCGTCGTGGACGCCGACGGACGGACGCTTCGGCGGTCGGCTCCCGGACGCTCGTCGGCGCTTCGGGCCGAAGTCCCGCTCCTGCGCGGCGAAACCCTGTTCACGCGCCTGGGCTACGGGCGGTTCGCCGTCTTGGCCGTCCTCACGCTGCTCGTTTGGGCGGGCGCCGGTCTCGGGAGGGCCCGGTCGTGAAACGAATCCTTCGCCTGATCGTCGTCGGCGTCGGTCTCATGCAACTGTCCGGTTTTCTGGCCGGCTCGTTCCTGATGAAGGCCGCGGGAAGCATGTCCGGCGCCTCGCCCCTGCCGTTGGTTTTCGACCGGGTCGGCGATGTGGAATATTGGGCGGCGGATTATCGCGTCGCCCTCTCCCTCGCGGGCGGCGAACGCCTCGAGCGAACCCTGACCGCCGAGGACTACGCGCGCCTCCCCGGTCCGCACGTGCGCCACATGGCCTACGCCATTCCCCTGTCGCTCTCGATGGTCCTTCCGAAGCGTTTGTGGGAACCCCAGTTGCGCTACGGTTTTTGCGGGCCGCTCGCGCGGCATTTTTTCGAAACGCAAGAGACGGTGGAGCGCGTTTCCTTGCAGATCGCCGGCACCGGGGCCGGCGAACGCAAAACCTGGGACCGCGAATTTTCCTGCGAGGCCCCGTGAGAGACGACGCCGAACGCTTCGCCGCCTTTCGCATCCTCTTCGGCGCTTATCTCTTCGTCTGGTTCGCCGGCGTCCTGCCGTATGCGCCGGAAATTTACGGTCCCGGCGGTTTGATGGGCCCGCATTTTCTGACGCCCTTTCCGAACCTCCTGAAACTTCTGCCGTCGGAGTCCGGTCTTAAAATTTTCTTCGGCGTCTCCGCCGCCCTCGCGATCCTCTACGCCCTGGGTTGCGGGCGCCGCCTCGCCGCCCTGGCCCTTTGGTACGCGTGGGCGTGCTTGATCAACCGCCTCGCTTTTTTGGAGATCCCGAGCCAGGGCTACGTCGGCTGGCTCCTCCTCGCGTCGACGCTGATTCCCGGCGGAGAGCCGTGGGCGGTCGGGAGGAAGAATCCGCGGTGGGAGATGCCTAAGATCTTGTTCGTCGGCGCGTGGATCGTCGTCGCCTTGAGCTATTCAGTGAGCGGGATTCCCAAATGGCAGTCCCCGAGCTGGCGTAGCGGCGACGCCCTGCGCCTGATCTTGGAAAATCCCGTCGCCCGTCCCGGCGTCTTCCGCGATCTCGCCTTGGCGATGCCGCCCGTCGTTCTGAAAGCGGCGACCTGGATCTCCCTGGGGTTGGAACTCTTCTTTGCGCCTTTATGCCTCTTCCGCCTCACGCGAAAGTGGGCTTGGACGCTCATGGTCTTGCTGCATGTCGCCGCCCTCGCCCTCTTCAACATTACGTCGGTCACGATGGCCATGCTCCTCGTTCATCTCTTTCTTTTCGATCCCCGCTGGCTTCCGAAGCGTCAAGAAACTGACGCAGCACTTTCTCAAGTTGAAAGAAATCCTGAATAATTTCAAGCTATTGACCATATATGGTCACCGTTTTTTCTTTCTAAATTGCTGAAAAATAAGGTCTTCGAATCTCGATTGGCCAAAAGCCTCTATGGCATGGGGATTGCTGCACTGCCTCTTGAAGAGGGGGAATTCAATGGCCACCAACCGTACGAAAAACCCGATCGTCTTGTTCGCCGCCTGGATTGTCTCCGGCGTCCTGTCGTTCTTAGGCTTCCGGACTCCGGCCTGGGCGCGAACGGCCTTGGGTTCCGAACCCCGCGCCTCCGTTCCGCACGCCGAAGAGGGACCCGCGCTGGCGCGGGCCGCCATATCCGCCGGCAAGCACGAGCCCGCCCGGCACAACCCGGCGCGCGCCGCCTCCAAACGGTCTCAGACCGCCAAGAAGGCCAAGCCGGCGCGCTCCAAGAAGATTTCTTCCCAACGAACTGCGAGGGAGAGGACCGAGTCTGTTAGGTCCTCCTTATAGGGCCCAGGACGGGCGTCCCGTGTACTGCGACGCGGGGCGCCCGCCTGGGAATATTTTAACGCGTCTTGTCCCGCTTCGTTTCCCCGCCTTAACGTTTTTTTCAATCCCCGACGAAATTTCTCAATTATTCCAGCACCCTCTTCCCGGCACGTTCCTTGCTCTAGGTAGCTCCAACAAGGAGATACCATGAAATTTAAGTACGCCTTTTTAGCCGCCAGCCTCTTCGCCGCCATCGCCGTTTCGGGCTGCGGCCAGTCGTTAGCCACGATCGACGCTTCGGGACAGAACCTGTCCTCCTCCGATGTCGTCCCGTCCGGCACGTCGACGGAAGTCGCGGGCACCGATACGGTCATTACCCCGGACAATACGACAACGACGCCTCCCAATCCGACACCGCCGCCTCCGCCGCCCCCGGCCCAGGATCCCACGGACCCCAACGATCCGAGCGATCCGTCCACACCGCCTTTGAATGTTTGCAGCCCCACGAATCCGCCTCCGTGCATCATCGTCGATCCGGCTCCGCCGACCCCGCCGGTGAGAGGCACCCTCGCCGAAAGCGTCCGTGACGTGGCGGTCGCCGAGCTGTCTACGCCGGTCATCGAGGACGCCACCGAGATCGAAAACATCCGCATCGACGTCATGGTCCCCGATTTCAGCCGCACCGGCGGCGATCCGGTGGCCATCGCCTTCTGCCGCACCCCCGATTTCAACGACGTTCAATGCGTCCGCCTGTCCTTGGGGCAGCTCGAAGCCGGGAAGATGTCCTCGTTCACGATGAAGGAAAGCGGCTTTACGATCCCCGTCGCCAAGCCCTTGAGCCGCATCGACGGCGTCACCGGCGCCGACCTGGCTTACTTCCGCATTTACGCCTTGGGCTATCACCAGGACAGCCGCGACACCCTGTTCGTCGGCGGCGTCTCCGTCTCGGCCCTCGCGAAAGGCACCGACACCTACGCCACGGTCTACCGCAATCCGTGCGTGAACCGCCGCGTCTTCAATGTTCAGGGCGACGATACGCACCGCGATTCCGTCTACGCCTCCGACCACAGCCGCAAGAACGATCAAGCCGTGTGCGTCTATTCTAAGACCGCCGACAAGCAAGACGCAGGCACCGACGACCGCGTCACCATCGAGATTCCCCTGTCCGGCCACTTGGAGAATACGAGCTGGGGTTGGATCAAGATGAACCACAACCAGAAGGGCGGCGACATGCCGATCCGTTACGACGAGGCGAAGGGCCTTTTGTCCGCGGACCTTCAGTACGACACCACCAGCTACGACGACTTCCGGGACAGCGGCGCCACCTCTTACGGGTTCACGGTCTTCGACAGCGGCTCCCTCCTGACCGACACGTTCAACCTGCGCATCAACGACGATGACGCCCTGGAGATCACCGAGTTCGACGTCTACCTGATCCGCCCGGGTTCGGACGAGTTCCTGAAGAAGGGGACCTTCCTGGTCTACCTCAGCAACAACATGGAACAAGCGCCTACGCTCAGCACCGACGGCGACGAAGGCGTGGATGTTTGGGTCTCCAACCTCCATACGGACCTGATCGAATCGACGACTTATCGCGGGATCAGCGACCAGTTCCGGACGATCGAATGGGGCCACGGCTCCAAGGCCTTCGGCGTGAAGTAATCAACAAGCACCTCCCGCTCCCACCGAAACCGCCCCAGGGCCTCTTTCAAGCCCTGGGGCGGTTTCTTTTTTAGGCCCCATTGCGTTTCCATCCCTTAACTCTTCCCGGGAGAGAAACCGAAAAAGCTCAATCATTTCAGCAATGACAGTTAGGCACACCGCTTGCTCTTATATCCCTCAACAAAGGAGTTCCCATGAAACTGAAACACACCGTTTTGACCTTAAGCCTTCTGACCGCCGCCGCGATCGCCGCTTCCGGCTGCAGCCGCGGCGTGAACGTGATCGACTTCGCAGGTCAGGAGATGACAGCGCCCTCGAAATCGGTCACGCCGACCGACACTGCGGGCAATGATACGATCGTCCCGGACAACACCGGCACGACGACGGCCGATAGCGGCACGACCACGGATACGGGAACGACGTCCGACCCGGTCACCCCGACGGACCCCGGTTCCGGCGCTCACGAGGAAAAGTATTGCCCGGCCGGAACGGCCTCTGAAGACGGAAACGGCACCCTCTGCTGCCGCATCGACGACCCGCAGGTCTGTATGATCGTGGACCCGGTTCCTCCCGGCGGCGTCAGGCCCGGCGTGCTCGATCATTTGCCTTTGGACGCGGTGATCACTGTGGACCCCACGCCTCCTCCCCCGGACCACGGCGGCGGGGGCGGTGCGGGCGGCTTGCACGATTCTAAAACGCCGGATTGCTACATCAGCGACCGCTACGGTAACGAGAGGCGCGCGCACCAGACGGACACCGGCGGAACGAGCGACCTTCCGGGTCGCGGATGCACGATGATTTGACGTTGAGAGCTTAAACCGGGGCGACGCCGTGGCGCTTTTTGGGCCACGGCGTCGTCTTGTTTTGGGCGAGATCCAGATGCCGGACGACCCAGCGCTTGGTCTCCCGCGGATCAATGATGTCATCGATGTAAGCCGCCCCCGCCGCCTTCTCCAGGCTGATCTCCTTCTGGAAGATTTCCACCAACTGCTTGCGCGCGTCTTCTGGGTTTTCCGCGGCTTCGATCGCCTTGCGGAAGATGATGTTCACCGCGCCCTCGGCACCCATGAGCGAAATCTCCCCCGACGGCCAGGCGACGATGCCGTCCGGCTCGTAGCCCTTGCCGCACATGACGTAATAACCGGCCCCGTAAGCTTTTCGTATGACGATGGTGAGCTTCGGAACGCTGGCGCGCGAGACGGCGTAAAGCATTTTAGCGCCGTGCCTGATGATGCCCTGCTTTTCCACCTTCGAACCCACCATGAAGCCGGGAACGTCCTGCAAAAACAGCAGCGGGATGTTGAAGGCGTCGCAGAGGTTGATGAAGCGCGCCGACTTGTCGGCGGAATCCACGTCGAGCACGCCGCCCATCACCATCGGCTGATTGGCCACGATGCCGACGGGCTTTCCGCAGAAGCGGCCGAACCCGGTGATGATGGTCTTGGCGAAGTTGGGTTTGATCTCGAAGAAGCGCCCGTGATCGACGATCTTCTTGATGATCAGCTTCATGTCGTAGGGCTTCTTCGCGCTGTCGGGGAGGATGTTTAAGATCGACTCGTCGACGCTGTCGTCGGGGACGTCGTCTTCGTAACCGAAGCCGTCGCCGCCGGAAACCTGCACCGGCGGTTTTTCGTCGCAGTGCGAAGGAAAGAAGCTCAAGTACTCCTTGATCGCCTCGATGCAGGCCTTGTCGTCCGCCACTTCCAAGTCTCCGACGCCGCTCACCTCGCAATGCACTTTCGAGCCGCCCAAATCCTCCATCGTGATGTCTTCTCCGATCACCACCTTCACCAGCGGCGGACCGGCCAGGGCCATCGAGCTCGTCCCCTTCACCATCGGGACGAAGTCGGCCAAGGCGGGAACATAGGCGGTTCCCGCGGCGCACGGGCCCATCATCGCCGCCACCTGCGGGACGAAGCCGGACATCTTCACTTGATCGTAAAACATCTTCCCGCTCTCGGCGAATTGCGAGCCAGCCAGTTCCTGGATGCGCGCGCCGGCGGAATCCAGAAGCCACACGAAGGGAATCTTCTCCCTGAGGGCCAATTCGCGGAGACGGTCGACTTTTCTTTCCTGCGTGTAGCCGATGGAACCGGCCATGACGGTGAAGTCGTAAGCGGCGCAGGCGACCAAGCGCCCCTCCACCTTGCCGTAGCCGGTGATGCAGCCGTCGGCGGGCGTGTATTTCCCCTCCATCGCCGGGGCCTGGGACTGGTGGTGCCCCAGGATGCCGATCTCGACGAAGGTGCCCTTGTCGAAAAGAAGGTCGACCCGCTCGCGCGCGGTCAACTTCCCCGCCTTGTGCTGACGGGCGACCTCGTCGGGACCGCCCATCTTGCGGATCTTCTCGCGCTGGGACTGGAGGTTCTCGGAGGTTTCTTTCAGGCTCGGCATAGGGACCGTCCTTTGCGCGCGGCTTTCTTTTTGGCCCGTCTCAGGACCGAGCCCGGCTTGTTCCAGGCGGCCCTTGCGGTGATCATGCGGGCGGTGCGGACGTAGAAGGAATGGCTCATAATCTCTCCCGTTAAAGTCCCAACGTGGTCAGGACCGAGTCGATGAATTGTTTTCTAAATCTCTGCGCGATCTTCGCGTTTTCGATCGTGTCGCCCATGCACGCCTTCTGCGCGGAGAAGTCCGCGAACGGGACCAGGAGCGAGCCGTACATCGAGAGCAGCACCGTCTCCGGGTCGATCTTTCGGATCTTCTTCTGGGCGATCA